>VGRQ01000190.1 GCA_016875315.1 Deltaproteobacteria bacterium
CCGAGGCCGGCCGCCCTCACCGCCGACCAGCTCACCGACGTCGTGAGCGCCCAGATCGCGGCGGTGGTGCCCGAGGCCGGCGCTGTCTACATCGCCAACGCCCTCGTGGTCGACGATCGCGCGGTGCTCACCGCCCTGTGGAAGGCCCACCGCGCCCGCTTCGCCAACGAGGGCGACATCGCGGCGGCGGTGGCGTGCTCCACCGTGGTGCGCGCCCTCGGGAGCGTGGCGCCGGGACAGCTCGCCGTGGCCCACGCGGTGACGGACAAGACCGACTGGCTCGTGTGGATCGACCTCGACCGCGGGCCGCTGGCGGCTTTCCGCGACGCTCGGGCGCTGTTCGCGCGGATCTAGCGCCCTGGCGGCCGAGGTCGGCCCTTTGTCGCGACGCGGGGACCCCCGACGATCAGGCGATCCGGTGCCCGCCGGTCTCGTGCACGGCCTGCGGCCGCCGGGTCCTGCCGCACCTGGCGCCTCCATCGGCTCCGCTTCGCTCCGCGATGGAGCTCGCCAGGCGCGTCACCCGGTGGTCTCGCGAAGGCACGGCGGGCGGCTCGATCACGTGTCTCGACCCCGCTGCGATCGGGCCGACCTCGGCCTCGATCTCGCACGAGACGGTGCCCGGGGAGCGGAGGCGACGTGACCTTGATCCGGGCGCGAGCGGGAGTTCGAGCACCCCTGCGGCTCGGTTCTCACCCTCCCAGGCGAAGAGATCGACGGCGTGCTGGTGCTCGCGCCCATCGCCGCCGTCCTGCCGGGTAGCCTCCGGGTCGATGCCGTGGAGGGGCACGTCGCCTGGCTCGTCCAGAACGAGGGCCCGCCCGTGCGCTTGAGTCAGGGACCTCTCCCGATGCACCGCTCTTGCGACGGCTCGACGCTCGCCACCGGGGAATGATCAAGGCCCCACCACCCCCGCTCGGAGCAGGGTGGCAAGTCGTGTTTGTACCGGCCCGCTCGCTGGGAGACGAGGGGTGGCGGTCCTGGTGAGCCGGGTCGCGGAGCGCAGCGAAGCCGACCCGGTCACCAGGGCCGACAGGACCCCCTGGCCGAAGGCCAGTGCACGAGACTAGGCCGGTACAAACACCTGAGTAGACGGGTACCCCGCGTGGGAATGAGGGGGTGGTGGGGCCGTCCCCAGGTCACTCGCGAGTGATCTCCGCCCTACCAAGTGCCGCCAGGTCGCGACACCCGGTGAGGACCATCGCCATGCGCAGCTCGGCGATGATCGTCTCCAGCGCGCCGAGGAGGTGATCGTAGCCGAGGGCCTGGGCCTGGAGCAGGGGGCGCGCGATGCCGGCGCAGCGGGCGCCCAGGGCGAGGGCCTTGGCCACGTCGAGGCCAGTGGCCACGCCGCCGGTGGCGCAGATCTCCACGGGGAGATCGCGGGCGGCCTCCACGCAGCGAGCGGTGGGGATGCCCCAGTCGCGGAAGGTGCGCGCGGCCGCTTGTTGCTGTCCCTCGGCGCGGTGCATCTCCACCGCCACCCAGCTGGTGCCGCCGGCGCCGCCCACGTCCACCCAGCCCACGCCCACCGAGAGTAGGCGCTCGATCACCCGTCGCGACAGCCCGGCGCCGGTCTCCTTGACGACCACCGGGGCGCCGAGCTCCTCCACCACGCGCCGGATGGTGTCGAGGCCGCCGCGGAAGTCGCGGTCGCCGCCGGGCTGGGCCATCTCCTGGGCCGGGTTGAGGTGGAGGGCGAGCGCGTTGCTGCCGGTGCGATCGAGCAGCGCGCGCAGCTCTGCCGAGGGGGTTTCCCGCGCCTGCACCACGCCGATGTTGGCCACGAGCAGGGCGGTGGGGGCCACGTCGCGCACCGAGTAGCCGGCCTCGGTGCCGCGCACGAGCAGGGGGCGCATCGAGCCGAAGCAGAAGCCGAGGCCCAGGCCCTCGGCGGCGCGGGCGAGGTCGCGGTTCACCACCTCGGCGCGCGGCGTGCCCCCGGTCATCGCCGCGATCACGATCGGGGCCCGCAGGCGGTGGCCGAGCCAAGAGCAGGAGAGATCGAGCTCGTCGGCGTGCAGCTCGGGGAGGGCGTCGTGGACGAGGTCGATGGCCTCGAAGCCGTTGCGCTTGTGCACGAAGCCCACGTCGCCCTCGGCGCAGAGGGCGAGGTGGTCGGCCTTGCGGGTGGCGATGTCGGGGGCGGCGGGCATGGGAGCCCGGCCTATTCGGTTAGCTCATGCGGCGGAGCTTCCCGATGATCCTCGCCCTGTTCGCCTGCTTCTGGAACGGCGACGACGACACCTACCCCGAGTCCTTCGCCACCGTCTATTGCTCAAGGTTGAACGAGTGCTATCGGGGGGCCTACGAGGAAGAGTACGACGGCGAGATGGACGAGTGCATCGACGAGGTCACCGACGACGTCGAGGACTGGGACGATTGCGACTTCGACGAGGACAAGGCGGCCGACTGCCTCGAGGACCTCCGCTCGGAGAGCTGCGGCGACTTCTACGACGGCGACCACGACGACTGCTGGGAAGTCTACGACTGCGGCCGGGGGTAGGCGCCCGGCGCGATCCGCAGCGCGATGAACTCGGGACAAGCCCGGCCAAAGGCGAGTAGTTCCTCGTCGGTGGGAAACAGCACGACCGCGATGTCGCCGCCACCGGCTCCGCTGGGCTTGGCGGCCCCGCCGAAGGTCGCGGCGAGCCTGTCGATCTGCGTGAAGGCGTCGAGGTCGTAGGCAATGCCCGCCTCGCGAGCCATCGCCCGCAGCAGCGCGTAGTTCTCGCGGAGCGCGCGCACCGGGTCGCCGGCGAAGCCCAGCACGATCTCCCGGCTGGACTGCACGAAGGCCTCGCGCCCGCGCCACGCCCGGTACTGCTGCACCCGGGGACCCGTCGACGCAGACTGTCCCGGCCACGCCGCGCCGATCGCCACGGGCGCCAGCGGCGGCGAGGGCGGGCGGCCGAGCTCGAACTGCCGGAAGCCCCCGTGGATCGAGGCGTACACGTCGATGCCGGATCCACCGCCCTGTACCCGCTCGTGGACGGCGTAGGCGCGCTCGGCGGGGAACCCAGCGGCGGCCGTGGCCGCGACCGTGGCCGCTGCCGAGCCGCCAAAGCCGGGCTTGCCGCCGAGGCCGCGTACCGGGTTGTCGTCGGCGAAGGTGTAGCGCGCGGGCGGGGCCCCCTCGAGCGCGGCACGCACGAACCGATCGTCGCCGGGCGTCGTGATCTCGAGCTGGTCGGCAGGCTCGACCACGCAGGCCACGCCTCGGTCGACGGCGGCCACGAGCGCGGGCGCCCCGTCGAGCACCGCGTACTCCCCGGCCACCACCAGCTTCCCCGGGGCGACGACCCGCATCGTCACGCAGGGACGCCCAGCAGGCGCGCGGGCCCGCCGGGGGCGAGCACGTGTACCCGGTCGGCCACCGCCCCGAGGCGGGCGGCCACCTCGCCGGCGTGGCTCGCCTCGCAGAGCACCTTCACGTTGGGCCCCGCGTCCATCGTCCACGCGCAGGGCACGCCCTTCTTGCGCAGCGCCGCCACCGCCTCCTGCGCCCACACGCTCCCCGACTTCCAGTACATCACCGGGGGATCCGCCGCCATCATGCTGGCGTGCATCCGCAGCGCCGAGCGCTCCATGATCGCGCCTAACTTCTCGATGTCGCGACCTCGAATCGCGCCCCGAGCCTCGGCCACGTCGAGCGGCGCGCTCGCCACCCACGCCGGGTAGTAGGGCGACGATTCCTGCGTGCGGCGCATGCCGTCGCGCGACGAGATGGCCTTCGGCCCGCCGTCGAAGATCGCCACCACCATGCGCACGTCCCACCAGTCGGCAGGCTGGATCTCCCAGGCGTGGCTGTCCATCCCGTCGGGACGCTCCCCGGCGCGCCACTCCACCCAGCCCCCGAAGATCGAGCGCGCCGCGCTGCCCGATCCGCGCCGCGCGAGGATGGACAGTTGCTCTGCCGTGGGTTTTTGCCCGGCGGCGGCCGTGGCGGCGAGCACGAGCGCCGCGAAGCCCGACGACGAGGAGGCGAGCCCGGCGGCCGTCGGGAAGTCGTTCTGGGTGACGACGCGCGCCCGCGGGCGCCAGCTGTCGACGAGGTCGAGCACCGCGAACACCTTGCGCGACTCGTCGGCCGTGGACGGCTGCCCGTTGAGAATCAACTCATCGGTCGCGACACCCCACTCCACGGTGGTGGTGGTGGAGAACGGCGAGAGCGTGAGCGAGATCGAGGGAACGGAAGGGAGATTGAGCGCGCGGTCGCGCTTTCCCCAGTACTTGCACAGGGCGATGTTGGGGTGGGCGAGGGCGGTGGCAGCGGGCACGGCGCGGCCTTATCAGGGCGGCCCCCCGGAGCGTTGCTTGCGCCTTCACTACAACAAGTTCTCCCGTGCCACCCGCGTTCGCTGGCTGCTCGAGGAGCTAGGCGCCACCTACGAGATCAACGAGGTGGCCTTCGGTCCCGACGGCACGCGCTCGATGGCTCACCTGGAGGTTCACCCGCTCGGGAAGCTGCCCGCGCTCACCGACGACGACGGCACCCACCTGTTCGAGTCGTCGGCGCTCGTCTTGCACCTGGCCGACAAGTACCCGGGCCTCGCGCCCGCTCCCGGTACCTCGGCGCGCGGTCGCTATTACCAGTGGGTGGTCTACGGCGTGGCCGAGCTGGAGGCGCCCGTGGCCGAGTTCTTCTTCGCCACTCGCGTGCCCGAGGAGCAGAAAGACCCGGCGCGGATCGCCAAGGCGCAGGCCGACTTCGACAAGGTGGCGGCCCCGGTCGAGGCGGTGCTCGCGCGCCACGACTGGATCCTCGGCGCCGAGTTCAGCGCCGCCGACTGCGTGGTGGGCGGGGTGCTCACGTGGGCGGATCGCATGGGCATGTGCGAGAAGTTCCCCGCGATCCACGCATACGCCGGGCGTTGCGCCGCCAGGCCGGCGTTCAAGCGCGGGCGGCAATGATCGGGCTGTTCAGCCTGGCCGCCGCCGCCTCGCTCGACGGGCTGCTCGCGCGAGGCGAGCTGTCGCTCCTGGAAACCTACCCCGACGGGCGTCTCAAGCAGGTGACGGCGATCGCCCGGCTCCCGGCCACCCTCGACACGGTGTGGTCGGTGCTCACCGACTACGCCGCCTACGAGAGCTGGATGCCCCAGGTGCGCGACAGCACGGTGGTGAGCACCGAGGGCAACACGGCGATCGTCGACTGGACGGTGGGCGTGGTGGGCCCCGACATCCAGATGCGGCAGTCGCTCCTGGCCGACCGCGCCGCCGGGACGATCGTCGCCAGGCACGTGTCGGGCGCGATGAGCGGCTCCTCGTGGGCGTGGAAGCTCACCGGCGAGGGAGAAAACACGCTGGTGGAGCGCTCCTTGCGCCTCAACGTGGTCGACAGCAACTGGTTCATCAAGCAGGTGGAAGACGAGCACCACACGCTCGACTACGGGATCAACAGCGCCGCCGGCGTGGTGGAGCTTCGCGGGCTGGCGCAGCGGCTGAAACGCTGAGCCACGCGCCGGATCGTCAGCCGCCGATGCTCACCGTGTAGACGCGGTCATCCACCTGTCGCGACGCGGCACGGCGGACTGCGTCCTCCGTGGCAGGCGTCACCTGCGCGATCACGATGCCGCCACCGCCCGCGCCGGCGAGCTTCGCGCCCTCGGCGCCCGCCGCTTCCATCGCCCGGCACAGCTCGTCGAGTTCCCGCGTCGACACGCCAATGCGGCGGAGCAGCCAGTGCGCCTCGTGAAGGAAGGGGCCCACGGGGTGGCCGAGGGCCAGCCGGGCGGCCACCATCTCGGTGAGGGCGCCGAGGCGCAGGAGCTCGGCCTCCGGCTTTCGCGCCTTGACCAGGTCGACCATCGCGGCGGTGTCGCCGGGCGTGCCGGTGTTGGCCACCACGAGCCGGATGGGCGCCGCCAACCGCAATGGGACGGCGCGCTCGCCGCGCCGAAAGATGACCGGGCAGCCGAGGGCGCTCACGGTGTGGTCGAGGCCGGAGGGATTGCCGTGGAACACCCGCTCGATGGCCATCCCGCGCTCGAAGCACTCCTCGAACGACGCCGTCCGTCCCTCGCGACGCGCGGCCGCGCGCACGGCCGCCACCGCGAGCGCGGCGGATGAGCCCATGCCGCAACCGGTCGGCAGCTCGCTGGAGATCGACACGCCCACCCCCTCCGCCGGGATGATCGTCGCGAGCGCATCGCCCAGCCGCGCGTCCCAGATGTCGGTGTCCTCGACCTCGCTCCGCCCGGGCCGGTCGTGGAGGCTCACCGTGGTGAAGAGGTCGACCGACGCGGCAATCGCCCGGTAGCCATACACCACGGCGTGCTCGCCCACGAGGATGACCTTGCCGGGGGCGCGCCCCTCGTGCGAGGCCAGCGCCAGCGGGGGGGGCATCGCCCACGACACGGCCGGGTCGCGGGGGAAGCGCACAGGGGGTCGTCGGTCGGCGCCGCTCACGCCCGCAGCGCCTCGATCACCCGGCGCGCGTGCTCGACCGTGAAGTCGCGCCGCGCGCAGAGCGCGCTCACCACCGCGCCGAGCTCCGAGGGGGTGGCGCCCGCGCCGATGGCCACGGAGCGCGCGTGCATCCGCATGTGCCCGTGCTGGATGCCCTCGGTGGCCAGGGCGCGCAGCGCGCCGAGGTTCTGGACCAGGCCCACGGCGGCCATGAGCATCGACAGGTCGCGCGCGCCGCGCACGCCGGCGAGTCGCAAGTTCGCCTGCGCGGTGGGGTGGACGCGGATCGCGCCCGACACCGTGCCCACCTGCATGGGGACGGCAATCTCGCCTCGCAGCGAATCGCTCTCAGCGTGGTAGCGCCATGTCGTGAGCGGCCGGTACTGCCCGGTCCGCGCGGCGTAGGCGTGGGCGCCGGCCTCGATGGCGCGCCAGTCGTTGCCGGTGGCGAGCGCCACCGCGTCGATCCCGTTCATCACGCCCTTGTTGTGGGTGGTGGCGCGGTAGGGGTCGGCGTAGGCGAAGCGCCAGGCGGCGGCGATGCCCTCGGCCACGTCGCCGCCATCGAGATCGTCTTGTGAGAGCTTCGCGGTCGGAACCTCGACGCGAGCGCGGGCCACGCGCCGGTCGGCGAGGTTGGAGAGGATGCGCAGGCCCGCCTCGCCGCCGGTGACGCCCGCGATCTCGGGCGCCAGCCGCTCGGCGATGGTGTTGACCATGTTGGCGCCCATCGCGTCGACGCAGTCGAGGAAGAAGTGGAGGACCAGCATCGGCTCGGGGTCGAAGCCCGGCTCGTCGTAGAGGATCTCGCGCACCTCCATGCCGCGCAGCCCGCCGCCTAGGGTGACTAGCTGCGGGTGTACCCCCGCCGCGATCTCGGCCAGCCTGGGCAGATCGGCGCGGAGGGCCTCGGCGGCGCCGTCGCGACATCGCGTGAGCTGCACCTGCCCGATCATCACGCTGTCGTCGCACTCGGCGACGATCCCGACCGGCTCGCGAGTGAGCCGGGCCATGTTCGACACGGCCGCCACCACGCTCGGCTCCTCGACCACCATCGGCACGAGGCGGTCCTCGCCGTTGAGCCGCAGGTTGACGGCCACGCCGTTGGGGAGGGTGAAGAGGCCCACCACGTTCTCGATCATCGCGTCGGCGACCGGCAGCGACAGGCCGCCCTCGCCGGTGAAGGCGTGCCCCGCCTCGGCGGGCAGGCCGGCGTGGTCCAGGGCGGCGGCGCGTCTTTCGGCGACGGGAAGGCGAAAGAACCCAGGAATGCGAGACGAGCGCACCGCCGCGGTCTAACGCGCGGGGTTCACGGGGGCGGCGCGATACGTCCCTCGGATGAGCGTCCTACTCCTCCTGGCCGGCCCCGCGTGGGCAGGCGACTTGTTGATCGTCGGGGCCTCCTACGTCGACCGAAACGACGTGGAGGTCATGCTCGAAGACTTGCTCGACGAGGGCAGTGGTCGCGACCGCTCGGTCACCGCGCTCTGCGAGAACGGGATGACCTGGGCCGAGCACGTGGCCCGCGTCGGCACCGACGAGACCTGGACGACCACCCTGCGCGACACGGCGTGGACGGGCGCCTTCCTCCACGAGTTCGCCGACGTGGCCGACCAGCCCGTCGACAGCGAGAAGTTCCTCGAGAGCCTCGCCGCGGGGCAGCAGCTCGCCGCCTACCTGGGCGGCAACGGCGCCGCGATCTACGTGTGGCTCACCTGGGGCGACCGCACCGGGGGCCCGCACTATGACGACTACACCGGCATGCAAGACGCGCTCAAGACGGGCGCCGAGACCTACGCCGCCACTTTCAACGCCGACGGCTACCCCAGCTACGTGGCGCCGATCGGCGAGGCCTTCCGCTACCTCCACGACGCCGAGGCCGACCCGCTCGCCGCCGAAACGCTCTTCACCGCGCTCTACACCTCCGACAACCAGCACCCCACGCCCACCGGCTCCTACCTCGCCGCGCTGGTGATGTACTCCACCCTGGTGGGCGAGTCGCCCGCTGGGCTCTCGGCGCCGGCCAACGTGTCCGCCGCCATCTCCCCGGACGACGTGTCGCGACTCCAGGATGCCGCCTGGATCGCCATCGAGCAGACCGCCGCCGCCGGCTACGCCTACCCCTGGCAGGGGGGAGGGGACACGGGCACGCCCGACACTGGCACGCCCGACACGGGCAACCCCGGCGACACCGGCGACGACCCCACCCCGGCCGACAGCGGCAACGGCGACACCGCCGCCGACGCGGGCACCGGCG
>VGRQ01000191.1 GCA_016875315.1 Deltaproteobacteria bacterium
GCGATGATCGACCTCTCCGACGGCCTCGCCCGCGACCTCGCCCGCCTCTGCCGCGCCTCCGGCGTGGGCGCCATCGTCGACCCCGCCGCCCTTCCCACGCGCGCCGGCCTCGGCGAGGCCGTGGCCTTCGGCGAGGACTACCAGCTCTGCTTCACCGCGCCGCCGGCCTGCCGCGCTTTGATAGAATCCATCTCGTCGGCGACCGGGGTCGCTTTCACCGCCATCGGAACCACCACGCCCGCACCCGAGATCCTCCTCCTTGGCCACGAGCGGTGGCCCGGCGCGCGCTTCGACCACTTCGAGGACACGAGCTCGTGAACTGGGACTGGCTGGCGATCCCGCACGTGAGCGGCCTCACCGTGGCGAGCCTGCTCGCACTGCTCGCGCTCAGCGCGTTCTTCGCCTCGAGCGAGGCCTCGCTCTTCTCGCTGCAACGCATCGACCGCGAGGCGCTCAAGGAAGACCGCGCCGTGGGGGAGACAGTGCGGCACCTGCTCGCCGTCCCCCGGCGAGTGCTGGCGGCGATCCTGATCGGGAACGAGATCGTCAACATCGCGCTCGCCGCCGCCACCGCGCAGCTCGTCCCCCTCCCGTGGCTCAACGTCGTGGTCGTCGCGCCGCTCCTGGTGTTGCTCGGCGACATCGTCCCCAAGACCCTCGGCATCCGCTTCGCGCGCACCCTCGCCCGGGGCACGGTGCGCCCGCTGTCGTTCTGGAACGAGCTGGTGAGCCCGCTGCGCTTCGTGCTCGCCAGCGTGGCCGACGGGGTCCTGCGCCTGCTCGGCTTCACGCCGCAGCCGCCGAGCGAGGCCCTCGAAGAGGCCCAGCTCCGGGCCCTCATCGACCAGGGGCGGGCCACCGGCGTGATCCAGCCGATGGAGCAGGAGATCATCCACCGCGTCTTCGAGTTCGGCGACCTGCCGGTGTCGCGGGTGATGACGCCCCGCCCCGACATCTTCGCGCTGCCGCTCACCACCCCCTGGAGCGAGCTGCTCGCGCAGATCAAGGAGGCCCGATACAGCCGCGTGCCCATCTACCAGGGGCAGCCGGAGAACGTGATCGGCGTGCTCCTCGTGAAGGACCTGCTGCGCGCGCGCGGGCCGGGAACGCCCCCCAACGCGAGGCAGCTCCAGAAGATGCTGCACCCCGCGATGTTCGTGCCCCCGTCGAAGCGCGCCCAGGACCTGCTGCGGGAGTTCCGCCAGAAGAACATGCACATGGCGATCGTGGTCGACGAGCACGGTAGCTGCGTGGGGCTCGTCACCCTCGACGACCTGCTCACCGAGCTGGTGGGCGAGGTGCTCGACGAGACCGACGAGCACGAGAAAGAAGTGACCGAGCTCGGCCCCGGCGTGTGGGGAGTCAAGGCGAGCATGGACGTCGACGACTTCGGCGCGAAGTTCGAGCGCGAGCTGCCCGAGGGCGAGTACACCACCGTGGGTGGCTTCGTGTTCCACTTGCTCGGCCGCGCGCCGGAGAAGGGCGACGAGGTGGCCTGGGAGGGCATGCGCTTCCTGGTGGCCGGCATGGACGGCCGCCGCATCACCGAGCTCACCGTGGCCTTCGACGTCGACGAGCCGCGACCGGCGGGCGACGCGTGAGCCTGTCTACCGGTCTCCTCCTGCTCCTCGGCTGCATCGTGGCGCAGGGCTTCTTCAGCGGCAGCGAGATCTCGCTGGTGGCCGCCGACCGCCTCCTGCTTCGCTCCCGCGCCGAGGAGGGCGACGCCGGCGCCGGGCGCGCGCTGGCGCTGCTCGAGCGGCCCACGCGCCTGGTCAGCACCTGCCTGATCGGCACGGCGATCGCCAGCGTCGGCGGCACCACCGTGCTCACCGTGCTGCTCGCCGACCTCGTCGGCCAGCCCGGGCTCTGGGTGGCGCTGCTCTACCCGCCGGTGACCGTGCTCCTCTGCGAGATGATCCCCAAGTCAGCCTTCCAGCAGCGGGCCACGACGGCCGCACCGCTCGTGGCGCCGGTGATCGGCGCCGTCGCGACCGCGATGCGACCGGCTCTCTGGCTCATCGAGCGATTCACCCGGCTGGTCACGACCGCGCTCGGGGTGAAGGACGACGCGGCCGACGGCGTTCGCCGCGAGGACATCCAGCTCTTGCTCGACAGCTCGCCCGCCGGCGACATCCACGCCGAGGAGCGGGAGATGATCCTGCGCGTCTTCAACTTCTCGGAAACCGAGGTGCAAGACGCGATGCGGCCGCTCATCGAGGTGGTGGCCGTCCCCGAGACGGCCAGCGTCGACGAGGCCGCCGCCCTGGCCGTGGAGCACGGCTTCTCGCGCCTCCCCGTGTACCGCAAGCGCGTGGACCGGATCGTCGGGATGGTCAACCACGCCGATCTCATGTTCAGCAACGACGGGCAATCGCCGGTGCAGAAGGTGATGCACGAGGTGCTGTACGTCCCGGAAACCAAGCGCGTCGACCAGCTCTTCCTGGAGCTGCGTCGTAAGCGTCAACGCATCGCGATCGTGCTCGACGAGTACGGCGGCGCCACCGGCCTCATCAGCATCGAGGACATCCTCGAGGAGATCGTCGGCGACATCGAGGACGAGTTCGACCGCCGGCGCCCCCTGCTGCGCAAGAGCGGCGAGCGCGAGTGGACGCTCTCGGGACGCGTTGAAACCGAGCAGTTGCTCGCCGCCACGGAGTTCGAGCTGCCCGAGGGCGACTACGAGACGATCGCGGGCTTCGTCCTGGCCCGCCTCGGGCACGTGCCCACCGTGGGGGAGAAGGTGGTCTACGACGGCTGGACGATCACCGTCACCAAGGCCAACGAGCGCGCCATCCTGGAGGTGACGCTGGCGGCGCCGCCGCGACCGGCGGCCGCCCGGTGAGGCCGGTCTACGCCTGGGACGACCGCGCCCGCGCCTTCGCCATCGACCGGCGCAGCGTCGTCGAGACGATCGACAGCCCCCAGCTGGTGCGCGTTCCCGGCGCACCCCCCTGGCTCCGCGGCGTGTGCAACCGCCACGGGAGGGCCCTCGCGGTGGTCGACTGCGGCCTGCTCGGCGGCTTCATCGACGGCCCGGCCGGGGTGCGACAGGTGCTGGTGGTCCCGGCAGCCGGTGCCGAGCTCGGCCTCGCCCTGGCCGAGCCTGCCCGCGAAGCCCTCGTGCCCTCCGGCGACCCGGAAGGCTGCTTCGACCGGGCCGACGACGATCGCGGCACCCGCGTGATCGCGCTCGATCGCCTGGTACGCCGCGTGACCGACGAGCTCGGCGGATGAGCATGGACCTCACTCGATACCGCGGCCTGTTCGCGTCGGAGGCGACGCGTCACCTCGACGCCATCGACCGGCACGTGGCGAGCGTCGACCAGGCGCGGCAGGAGAAGAACGCCATCTTCCGGGCCTTCCACACCGTGAAGGGGATGAGCGCCACGATGAACGTGCCGGCGATGGTGCTGGTGGCGCACGCGGTGGAGGAGGTGTGCCATCGCGTGGTGACGGGCGAGTTCCCGGTCGACGACGAGCTGTTGCTGGTGCTCGCGGAGGGCAGCCAGCGACTGCGCGTCCAGCTCGCCGCCTTCATCGCCGGCAAGGAGCCCCTCAGCGACGGCGCCTTCGAGGACCGCGTGCGCGACTTCGCGCGCACCGGGGGTACCTACGCCTTCACGCTGGTGCAGCCCATCGAGGACGACGCGCCGCTGCCTCCACCCGACGCGCCGCGAACCCGCCTGGAGCACGCACAGGGATCGATCGCCGAGGTGCTCAGCGCGCTCGGGCGCATCCGCGCTCGGGTGGGCAGCGACGCGAGCGGCGAGGCGCTCGGCGAGATCGACCGCGCCGAGGCCGCCGTCCGGTACCTCTACGGGCAGCTGGTGGTCCTGCGCACGGTGCCGATCGCCAGCATCGTGCCCGGCTTGCGACGCCAGGTACAAGCGGTGGCGCGACGGCACGGGAAGGCCGTGTCCCTGGTGGTGCAGGGCGAGGAGCTGGAGGTCGATGGCGAGCTCCTGTCGCGACTCCACGGGGCGCTGGTCGCCCTGCTGAACAACGCGCTCGTACACGGCATCGAGAGCCCGGAAACAAGGCTGGCAATGGGAAAGCTCCGCGCCGGGGAGCTACTGCTGGCCGTGGAGCGGGTAGGCCGCGCGCTGGTGTTTCGAGTCGAGGACGACGGCCGGGGCTTCGACGTTGCCCAGCTCGGTCGCCACGGGGCCGATCCCTTGCAGGCCGCGTTCCGCGACGGGGTGACGACCGCCGCCCAGCTCTCGGAGGACGCCGGGCGCGGGATGGGCCTCCCCGCCGTGCGCGAGGTGGTCCAGAGCGTGGGCGGAACGCTCGGCGTCACCTCGAAGCCGGGCGAGGGTACCCGGGTGCGCATCGTCGCGCCGGTGCTGGCCGACCTGGTGAGGCTGGTACTGGTGGAGCAGCAGGGCGAGACGGTGGCCTACCGCGCCGCCTCCATCGTGCATCGCGACGCGACGCATCTCTGTTTCATCGACGGTCGTGAGGTGGCCTACGACCGCGTGGTCGACGAGGCGGACTACCTCGTGTCGGCGCCGCCATTCCCCCTCCACCGGCTGAGGCACCTGCACGGGACGACGGTGGCGCCAGACGGGAGGATCTGCCTGGTGGTGGAGTAGGGAGAAGGCTGTAGGCTATAGGCTCTAGGCTGTAGGCCTGAGCCTCGGTGGCACGCGACCCGGCGCCTTCCCCCCGACAGCCAAGCCCCCACAGCCTACAGCCCAACTCCTACAGCCTACCCCCTACAGCCTACAGCCTTCCAATGAAAGCCTTGATGATGCGCGCCGAGTGGGATCCCCGGCCCGGCTACGTGCCCGACGCGGGCGAGCTGGCCTCGGGGAAGGCGCGGATGGCGTCGCAAGTGTGGCGTCACCCCACGTTCCACTGGGAGACGCTGCCCGACCCGGTTCCCGGTCGCGACGAGGTACTGCTCCGGATCCGCCGTTGCGGCGTGTGCGGCAGCGACACCCACTGCTACGAGACCGATGCCGATGGCTACATCCTCTTCTCGGGTCCCACCCGCCTCCCCTGCGTGGTCGGCCACGAGTACACCGCCGAGGTGGTGGAGGTGGGGCCCGACGTGAAGCACCTGCGCGTGGGCGACCTCGTGTGCGCCGAGGGCATGCTCTCGTGCGGCGCCTGTGAAACGTGTCGCGTCGGCCGCCCCAACCAGTGCCCGGCCCTCGAGATGGTCGGCTTCTCCTCGCCCGGCGCCTACGCCGAGCTGATCGTCGCCAAGGAGCGCTTCCTCTGGCGCCTCGACGGCCTGGCCGATCGGCTGGGAAGCGCCGATTCGGCGCTGGAATTGGCAGCCCTGGTCGAGCCGATCGGCTGCGCGTACAACGGGATGTTCGTGTCGGCGGGCGGCCTCGTCCCCGGCTCCTGGGTAGCGGTCTTCGGCTGCGGCCCGATCGGGCTCGGCGCCATCGCCCTGGCCCGCGCGGCCGGCGCCGCCGGGATCGTGGGCTTCGACGTGGTGCCCGAGCGGGTTGAGCTGGCGCGGACCCTCGGCGCCGACGAGGCCTACGATCCGCGCAACGTCGATGTTGTCGACGTGATCCGCACGCTCACGCGGGGGCAGGGCGCCGACATGATGGTGGAGGCCGCCGGCGCGGCTCACCTCACGATGCCCGCGATCGAGCGATCTTTCGCCGCGGGCGGGCGCATGGTGTACCTCGGGCGCACCGGGCTGCGCGCACCGGTGATGCTCGACGTGCTGGTTACCCAGGCGGCGGGGATCGTGGGCGCACGCGGGCACAGCGGCCAGGGCTGTTTTCCCCGCATTCTCCGCCTGATGGAGCGAGGACGGCTGGATGTCGCGGCGATGGTCACCAGCCGCTACGCGTTCGACCGCGCTCTCGACGCCCTGCAGAAGAGCACCGATCGGCGCGACGGGAAGGTGATGATCGCGGTGGACGGCAGTTTGACCGGATCGACGTGAACGTGGTAAGCCCTGCGCGATCTAAGCTGGATGAGTAGCGCGCATGGGTAAGGCGATCGGCATCGACCTCGGCACGACGAACTCGTGCGCCGCCATCGTCGAGGGTGGTAAGCCCCGGGTCATCACCTACAAGGGGGGGCAGAGCACCATCCCGTCGGTGTTCGCGATCGACGAGAAGGGCGAGCGCCTCGTCGGTCACGACGCGAAGAAGCAGGCGCAGCTCAACCCGACCAACACCGTGGCGGCAGCCAAGCGACTGATCGGCCGCAACTACCACAGCAAGACGATCGAGAAGGTGAAGCAGGTCTTCACCTACGAGCTGGTGGAAGGCGAGTCCAACGAGGTGCTGGTCAAGGTTCGCGACCAGATCTTCACCCTGGAGCAGATCAGCGCCGCCATCCTCCGCAAGATCAAGGAGGTCGCCGAGGAGGCGCTGTCCAACGAGGTCGACCAGGCGGTGATCACCGTCCCCGCCTACTTCAACGACCGCCAGCGCCAGGCGGTTCGTGCCGCGGGCAAGCTCGCGAATCTCAAGGTGCTGCGGGTACTCAACGAGCCCACCGCCGCCGCGCTGGCCTATGGCCTCGGCAAGAACCTCAACCAGCGCATCGCGGTGTACGACCTCGGCGGCGGCACCTTCGACATCTCCGTGATCGACATCAAGGAGCGCATCTTCGAGGTCATCGCCACCGGCGGCGACACCTTCCTCGGCGGCGTCGACTTCGACGACCGGATCATGCAGTGGGTGCTGGAGACCTTCCAGAAGGCCCACGGCATCGACCTCAGCTACGATCGCGTGGCCATCCAGCGCATCCGCGACGCGGCGGAGACCGCGAAGATCGAGCTGTCGAGTGTGATGCGCACCCGGCTCCACATCCCCTACATCGCCAAGGGAGAGTCGGGGCCGATCGACGTCGACGTGGAGCTCACCCGCGAGAAGCTGGAGGAGCTCTCCGCCGACCTCGTCGACCGCACCGTGCAGACGGTGGAGCGCATCTTCCGCGAGGCCGGCACCACCAAGGGGCAGATCGACGAGGTCTTGCTGGTGGGCGGCCAGTCCCGCATGCCGCTGGTGCAGCGGCGCGTCACCGAGTTCATGGGCAAGCCGCCGAGCAAGGGCGTACACCCTGACGAGGCCGTGGGCATCGGCGCCAGCATCATGGCGCACTCGCTCGCGGCCGCCGCCACCAACGACGACGTCACCCTGCTCGACGTGCTGCCGATGCCCATCGGCATCAACAAGGTCGACGGGTCGATGCACGTGCTGTTCCAGAAGAACCAGCCGCTCCCCGACTACAAGACGCGCACGCTCACGACCTCGAAAGACAATCAGCGCAGCATCATGCTGAAGATCTACCAGGGCGAGCAGAACCTCTGCGCCGACAACGAGCTGCTCGGCACCTTCGTCTTCAGCAACATCCGGCCCGCGCCCAAGGGCAAGGTGCAGATCGAGGTCACCTTCCACATCGACAGCGAGGGCATCCTCAACCTCACCGCGCGCGACAAACAAACCGGCCAGACGGTCGAGAGCACGCTGAAGCTCGGCAAGTCGGGCGAGGAGAAGAAGAAGGAACTGGAGAAGGAGCCGGAGGCCGCGACCCCGGTGGCGCCGCCCATGCCCTTCACCATGCCGCAGTCCACCCTCGCGGCCACGATCGGCAAGGCCGAGCCGAAGGGCGAGCCCGAGCTCACCAAGACCGTCACCCGCGCCGAGAGCACGGTCACCGAGCGCGCCGAGGCCAAGCCCGCCGAGAAGGCGGCGGAGAAGGCGTCACCCAGGCCGGAGACGACGGCGGCCCCGAGGGCCGAGCCCGGCGTGTGGGACAAGGTCACCAGCTGGTTCAAGGGCCTGTTTGGCGGCTAGCCACGACGCGCGGCAGGTGCTGCGCGAAGGGGTGGTGGTCGTCCTGGTTCGCCCGCTCCAGTCGGGCAACGTGGGCGCTGCCGCGCGGGCGATGAAGAACATGGGCTTGCGACGCCTCGTGGTGGTCGCCCCCCAGGCCTTCGACATCGACCGCGCCCGGTGGATGGCGCCCGGCGCCGACGACATCATCGACCGCGCCCGCTTCGTGCCCGACGTCGCGACCGCAGTTGATGAATGCCGCCTGGTGGTGGCCTCCACTGCCCGGCAGCGTCACAGCCCCTGGCCGGCGCTGGATCCCGAGGGCCTCGCCGCGGGCTGCTTCGGTGACGACGGGCCGGTGGCGATGCTATTTGGTCCCGAGGACCATGGGCTCTCCAACGAGGAGCTGGCCCACGCGCACGCGCTGGTACACATTCCCACCGACGCGCACGCCTCGATCAACGTGGCGCAGGCCGTGTTGTTGCTCTCTGCGAGCATCTACGCGGAGGCGCGGGCGCGGGGCTACGTGCCGGTGGCCGAGGGCGAGGGTCGCCGCGGCGGGCCGAGGCGCGGGGCCGCCCCGGGCGCTTCCCGCGAGCATCGTCCCGCCGCGCTCGGCCTCCTGGAACCGCTGGTGGGCGACTGGATGCAGACCGTGGAGATGGGCGGCTATCTCGTGGGCCACGAGCCCTTGCTGGTGTCGTCCACCTTGCGACGCATCCTCCAGCGCGCGCAGCTCGACGAGGGCGAGATCGCCATCCTGCGCGGCCAGCTCCGCAAGATCCGCTGGAAGATGGGGAAGTAGGCGGCCTGCGGCCCCCTCCCGGCCTGCGGCCCCCCCCCCCCCCCCCGGCCACCCCCCCCCCCCGCGCGGGGGG
>VGRQ01000192.1 GCA_016875315.1 Deltaproteobacteria bacterium
AGTTTTCCCTGGGCGTGGGTTTCGAGATCGAGCTGCCGTCGGAGTGGGTGTGTGGCAGCACGTCGCAGACGTGGCGCGGGATTGATGCGGAGCCGCTCTTGCGAGAGATCGTGGCTGGCGGGATCGAGGATGAGGCCCTGCGCGCGTTGGCCGACGCAGCGATCACGGTGTTCATCGGGTTCAACGGTGCGCAGGAGATGGACGTCGAAATCGCTCTCGACACGACCACAAGTCCACCGCGACTCGACCTGGACCTTGACCTCAGCGCCATGAGCTGGGCAAACATTGCCACATCTGCGGGGGGCACCTGGAACGAGGAGTGCCGCCCCGAGCGATTGCCGTGGACCTTCGAGCAGAACGGAGGTTCCTGTGAGGACTAGCGCGGCGGGCGCGCTCCTCGCGCTAGCGGCGACGGCCTGCGACGGAGGCGCGTCCGAGTCCGCTTCGGAGGACAGCGCGGACTGCGAGCACTACATGGACTTCGAGCCCTTCTACGCGAGCTGGAGGGTGGAAGCCTGCGACTTCTTCCTCAGCTGCGACGCGCAGGTCTTCGCATCGCGCGAGGAGTGCGAGGCGTACTCGGACGAGGCTGCTGACCGAATCCGGTCGGGCGAGCGGTGCGTGGACGAGTGCCGCACTTACGACGCGCTGGTGGCAGCCCAGTCGCTCGGCGAGTGCGGCGACAACTCGGAGCAGTTTCTCGACGTGGGCGCCGGCATCCCCTACTGCGACGACTGAGTCCGGTCAGGCAACGTCGAGCCACGCGGCGCGTAGAAAATACTCAAGGATGAACCTCCCCCTCGCTGTACCCCGGGGGTTCGACCTGGATGGTGCTGTGCTCGATCTTGAAGCCGTCGCGGAGCAGGCCGGCCACGCGACCGAGCACCTCGGCGTGCGAGGCGCCCTCCCGCGCGACGACGTGGCCGCTCATGGCAACCACCCCGCTTGTGAGCGTCCACACGTGCACGTCGTGGACGGCGGTGACGCCGTCGACCGCCAGCATCGCGCTGCGAAGCGCCGCGGTATCGACGTGGGACGGTGCCGCCTCCATGAGCACGTCGACGGCCTCGCCGAGCAGGTTCCACGCGGACCGGAGCACCAGGCCGGCGATGATGACACTCGCGGCCGGGTCGGCCCAGCCCCAGCCCTTCCACCACACCAGCGCGCCCGCGATGATGGCGCCCGCGCTACCGAGCGAGTCGGACACCAGGTGCAGCCACGCCGCCCGCACGTTCAGCCCGCTCCGGTCGGCGCCGTGGAGGATGCCGAGGCCCGCGAGGTTCACGAGCAGGCCCCCCGCGGCGATGCCCATCATCGCGGCGCCGCTCGGCGAGGCCGCGCTGCCCCATCGCTGGTAGGCCTCCCAGAGCACGCCCACGGCAATCGCCAGGAGCGCCGCCCCGTTGACCACGGCCGCCAGCACCTCGGCGCGGTGGTAGCCGTAGGTGCGGCGCGAGTCGGGCGGCATCCGCGCCATCCGCAGCGCGAAGAGCGTGAGCGCCAGCGCGGCCGCGTCGGAGAGCATGTGGCCGGCGTCGGCCACCAGCGCGAGGGAGCCCACGAGCCAGCCGCCGACGGCCTCCACGCCCATGTACGACACGCCCAGCAGCAGCGTGGCGAACAGGCGCTTCTCGTTGGCGCTGCCGCCCGCGTGGCCGTGGCCATGGCCGTGGTCGTGGGCGTGGCCGTGGTCGTGCCCGTGATCGTGCATCGCGCCCGTGCCTTATCGCCCGCCATCCCCTCGGCGCGGTGCTATTCTCCGCCGTCGTGCGCTACCCCCTTCTCGCCCTGCTCGTTGCTTGTTCCTCGACCGAGGGCACCGAGGCCCCGCCCACGCTTGAATCGCAGACCCTGCTCGCGCTGCAGCGCTTCTACGACGATGACGCCGCCGAGCAGGTCGGCACCCTGGTGGCCCTGCTCGACGAGGAGATCGGCGAGGAGCCGGTGGGCTTCTACTTCGACGCTCTCGAGGCCAGCGACGTGGAGATGTTCGTGTACTCCGACGAGGCGATCTGGGCCCACACCGCCGGCTGCGGCGTGCTCGCCTACGTGCGCGGCGAGGTGCCCGACTACGCGGCAGTGGTGGCCGAGCCCGACCAGAGCTTCGCCGACCCGAGCTACGCCGTGTGGTCCCGCGAGATCACCGGCGGCAACGAGGCCGACTTCCTCGACGGCGGCGACCTCGACACCTGGAACCACATCGAGAAGGCCGGCTTCGGCTTCGACGTGGCCTACGACATGGACAAGGACTTCCGCTGGTTCGGCTCCACGCTGGCGATGATCAGCCTCGTCCCCGAGGGGCACCTCCCCACCGACGCGCTCGACACCCAGCTCGTGGTCGGCTTCACCCTGGAACTCTGGTACGAGCACGACGGGCGGATGGCCTGGTACAACGGCTCCTGGACCGAGATCGAGAGCCCGCTCGATGAAGACAACGTCGACATCGAGTGGTGGCTCGACCAGCTCATCGACGGCACCCTCGACTACTACTGGGGCACCGAGGTGTACGTCACCGGCGAGCCCCACGAGGACTAGGCAACGGGGAGTCGCACCGTCATCACCGTGCCGCCCGACGGCGGGCACTCGAAGCTCACGTGGCCGTCGTGCTGTTCCACGGTGCGACGGACGATGGCCAGGCCCAGTCCCGTCCCGCGCGCGCGAGTGGTGAAGAAGGGCTCGAAGATCTTGCCCCGGATGTCCTCGGGAATCCCGGGGCCTGCATCGGCAACCGAGATGCGACAGTCGCTGCCACCGTTGCGAGCGGTCACCCGCACCGTCCCCTCTCCCCCCATCGCCTGCGCCGCGTTGAGAACGAGGTTGAGGAACACCTCGCGCATCATCGCCGGGTCGACGTGGAGCGCCGGGTTGTCGCCGGTCACCTCGACCGACACCCGGCCTGCCGCCGCGTCCTGGCGCACCAGCGAGGCCGTCTCGCCGAGGATGGCGCGCAGCTCCACCCGGGTGCGGTTCGGCACACGGGGGCGGGCGTAGACCAACAGGTCGCTCACCGAGTCGTTGAGGGAGCCGATGCGGGCGCGGATGTCGGCGATGATCTTGCGGTCACGACTCTCGGCGGGGAGGCGGTTGCTGATGATCTGGAGGGCGCCATTGATGCCGGTGAGCGGGTTCTTCACCTCGTGGGCCACCACGGCCGCCATCTCGCCGAGGCGGGCGAGCGCCGCCTGCTCCCTCAGTCGCGACTCGGCTGCCTCTCGCGCCGCCATCGTCTCGCGGAGCGCGTCGGCGGTGGTGCGCGCGTAGTGAACCAGCGACGCGGTGGACACGATCACCAGGAGGGCGAGCACCCGGTTGACGATGCCCATCGCCGGCGACCCGCCGGGGGGCGAGAGGGCGCCCCCGAGCATGGCGAACACGGCGGCCAGGAAGGCCACGCGCACCGCGTGGCGGGGGCTCGGCGTCCACAGGCCGAGCACGACCGGGAGCAGGTACACCACGGGCACGGCGAAGCCGAGCGGCGTGAACATGTCGGCCGCGAGCGTGGCGACGAGCAGGACTACGCTTGCGACGAAGGCGCGGTTTGGCGTCATGGCGCCCCCCGGCACGCGGCTTGCTGCCTCGACCGTGCATGACCGCGCGCCCCACCGTTCTCGTCGTCGAGGACGAGCTCCTCATCCGCTGGGCCCTGGGCGAGCGCCTCGCCGAGGCCGGCTTCGACGTGCGCGAGGCCGAGAATGGCCTCGCGGCGCGGGCTTCTTTCGGCCCGGAGGTGGTGGCGGCGGTGCTCGACCTGCGCCTGCCCGACGCGAGCGGGATCGACCTGCTGCGTGCTTTCAAGCGGGCGAACCCAGGCTGTCGAATGGTGCTGATGTCGGCGTATGCCACGGCGATGGATCATGGCGAGGCGCTGCGCGCCGGCGCCGAGGCGGTGGTGGCGAAGCCCTTCGAGGTCGACGAGATGGTGGAGCGAATTCGCACGCTGGTGGCGGCCTAGGCGCGGCATTCCCCGCAGGTGTGCAATTTGCGTGCCGCCCTGGGCCCCTCGGCCCGCTAGCTCGCGCGCCCGTCGAGCCCGAGCACCGATGCCGGGCCGCGGAAATAGTCCCCGAAGGTGGTGGCGATCCGGCCGGCCCGCACCCCGTCGAAGAGGCGGTGGTCGAACAAGAAGAGGACGGGCAGCATCGGGCGGACGGCAGCTTGCCCGTCGACGGGCACGATCTCGTCTTGCACGGCGCCGCACCCCCAGAAGGTGCCCACCTGGAACAGGCGCTGCGGGGGAGACACGCTCGCGCCTCGGAACAACATCCCGCGTTGCTGGCCGAAGGTCGCCCCCACGTTGGAGAGCGCCGTGGTCATCCCGGCGGCCCGGAACAGCGCCTCGGAGGCCGGGGATCGGTTCATGACGCGATCGAGCGCGTCCATCGCCCGGTTGAACGCGGGGCCGGGGAGGGAGGAACTCGCGGCGAGGAGCGACCTCACCCAGGGGTCGGAGGCCCGTCCCTCGCGCTCGGCGGTGACGGCCCGGGTGCTGCGCTCGGCGATCTCGACGAGGCTCAGCTTGTCGATTCCTCGCACGGTAGCCAGCGACAACTCGCGCCCGAGGTCGCCGTCAACCACGCTCACCGGCATCGCGATGCGCACCTCGTCGAGCAGCACGATCTTGTCGCGGATCACGCGACCGTTGGCGTAGGGGTGCTCGCGGAGCGTGCGGCCGATCACCGCCGCCACCAGGTGGTTCATCGTCACCCGCGGCGAGCGCGGCAGGGCCGCGAGGTAGGCGCGGGCGGCAGTGGCATCCACGGCGAAGTTGATGCACACCCAGGGGTCGTAGGGCGCCGCGAACCACCACGTGAGCGCGCGACGGATGGGGCTGTCTTTCACCCCGCCCACACCTTCACGGTAGAGGCGATGTAGTCGAGCACCTTGCGGCACTCGTCGTAGTCCGGGTGACGCACGTGCATCCAGGCGTGGGCCATGTAGCCGGCGCCCACGTCGGCGGTGCGCGATCCCACTGCCGGCAGGTGAACCTCGCCAATCCAGCGGCCCACGTTGCGTTGCACCTCCTCGAGGCCCGAGTAGCCCTGGATGCGCCCGTCCTGGTTGGGACGCAGCGAGAGGAGGCCAGCGGAGAAGCGTCGCGAGGGCCGCGGCTGCGCGGCGCCATGGGTGATGGCGCGGGCCCACTCCAGGTAGAGATCGAAGTCGTTGGCCCAGCAATACAAGTCCCAGAAACGAACGCCCGGCGGGCGCGCCCCGATCTCGGAGAAGGCCAGTCCCTTGGGCCCGAAGAACCACTCCATGTGCGTGGGGGAGGTGCCGAGGCCCAGCGCCTTGATCACGCGACGGCCCATCACCTTCACCTCGCCGTAGCCGGGGGCATCCACCCGGTTGGTGACCACCACGTAGGGGTTGATCCACCGCGTGCGCATCGCCTCCAGCACGTTGGGGTAGTAGTGGCAGATGCTCTCGAACACCACCTCGCCGTTGACGGTGAGCGTGTCGTAGAAGCCCTCGTGTCCCGAGATGAACTCCTCGATGGCGACCTTCGCGCGCGGGTGGCCGAGGCCGGCCTCGGCCAGGGCCCCCTTCATCTCCTCGTCGTTGTCGGCCCGGGTGGTGCCGTGGGCGCCGGCGCCGTCTTTCGGCTTGACCACCACCGGGTAGCCCACCTCGCGGACGAACTTCCACGCGTCGGCCTCGTTGTTCACCTCGGCGTTGCGCGCGCAGGGGATGCCGTGCTCGCGGAGGAAGTTCTTCATGATGTACTTGTCGCGACAGAGGATGACCTGCTCCACCGAGAGCCCGGGGATGGTGCAGGCGGCACGCGCCTTCGCGGTGGGGAGCATGATCGCCTCGACCGTGCACTCCAGCCGGTCGACCCACTCCCGTCGCTGCACGCGGCGCACCGCGTCGATGAGCGCCGACTCGTTGGCCAGCGAGGGGATGTGCTCGTAGCCGTGCAGCCAGCTCCGTAGCTCGGGGTCGAGGCGGTCGCCCGGGACGTCGCCAATGCCGGTGACGCGGGCGCCTACCTGGTGGAGCGCGCGGACGAAGAATCGCTGGTTCACGGGGAAGTTCGGCGCCATGAACAAGACGTGCATGAAAACCTCTAGGCGTAGTGGACTTTTACGGTCTCGATGATCGTCGCGAGCGCACGGCGCACGACGTCGGTGTCGGGGTGGCGGACGATCACGAAGCCGTCGCCCTCGTAGCCGGTGGCCTTGGCGCGGCCCACGCGCGGGAGGCTGGCCTCGACCACCAGCGGACCGACGAGCTCTTGTGCCCGCTCGAGGTTCTCGACGGCAGCGACCTTCCCTTGTCCCGGGCCGCGCAGGTAGGCGCAGCCGGCGGCATACTGGCGTACAAAGGGGCCTTCTACCCGCTCGTTGATCACGGCGTGGGCCCACGCGTGGTACATGCTGCGGTCGTAGGCGTAGGACATGACGCTGGTGAACTGCGCCCCGGGCGGGCGGGCGCCCACCTCGGAAACGACCGGCGAACCATCCTTCCGGCGGAACCACTCCATGTGGGTCATGCCGGTGCGCAGGCCCAGCGCCTCGACCGCCTCAACGCCCACCTTGCGGATGGGGTCGAACTCGGGGCCGGAGATGTCGCGCGGGGCGAGCACGCACCACTGGATCCACTCGTTGCGGGTGACATCCAGCGGGCCCGGCAAGTAGCGCAGGATGTTGTGGAACACGACCTGCCCGTCGAGCACGATGGTGTCGAAGCTGTACTCCTCGCCCTTGACGAATTCCTCGGCCAGCACCTCGCGCGCGGGCGACGGCTGCGTCTCGTCGAGCGCCGTTTTCAGGTCGCGACTACTATTCACTTGATAGGTGGCGCGGCAGCCGGCCCCGGCGGGCGGCTTGAGCACGATGGGGAAGCCGACTTCCCGGGCGAAGGCACGGCCGTCGTCGGCGCTGTGCAGGCGCCGGTAGCGGGCGCAGGGCAGGCCCGCGTCGCGGAGCACCTGCTTCATCACGCCCTTGTCGCGAAAGCGCTCCGACACCGCGCGGGTCATGCCCGGCAGGCCGAGGGCCTCGCGCACGTCGGCGATGGTTTCCTGCGCGTTCTCCAGGATGCCAATCACCCGGTGGGCGCCGCCCGTGTGCCGCATCACGTCGCGGCACGCTGCCACCAGCTTGGCTGGGTCCATCGCGTTGTCGACCCCGTAGTGCAGCGCCCCGGGGGGCACTTTCGAGCGATCGTCCTGGGTGAGGACCACCAGTCGAACGCCGGGCACGCTGGCGGCCGCCTGCACGAACTTGAGCGTCGCGTCCATCAAGAAGGGCGCGACAAAGAACACGGTGCGCATCGCCGTCAAGGCTATCCGGCGCGGCGGTCAAACTCCCGCAAGAAGCGCGCGGGTGGCTGCGGCCGGGGCTAGTTTCGCGCCCCTTCGAGGAAGCGATGCCCCTGCCCGTCCTGACCGCCGAGGAAGTCCAGTTCGCAGAGATGTTGCGGGAATCGCCTCACGTTCGCGCGCCGCACGACCACGTCCACGGCCCCGAGGCCAGTCGCTCGGGCACACGCGCCGGCAGCAAGTACCTGGACGTCTACCAGGCTGGCGACCTCGTCATCATGCAGGATGCCGACGGCGAGTGGTTCGCCAAGCTCGTGGAGAAGGGGCTCGACATCAACTGGGCCCTCGACAGCATCTACGACGCCTTCTACGAGCACTACGAGGACGACTACGAGTACCTCACCTTCGTGCTGGTGAGGGACTTCGGCGTGTTCGCCGCCTTCTACCAGCCGATGGCCAACGACGTGACCGGCATCGGCTACGACAACCAGATTCCCGGCGACACCTTCGACACCACCGACACGAAGATCGAGGGGATGATCTTCATGAACTACTACGGCATCTGGACCGCCGACCGCGAGGTGAGTCGCTACGTGTTCGGCCAGGAGTTCATGCACCGCTGGGGCTCGTTCACCGAGATCCAGCACGACAACATCGGTTCGAGCGAGCTTCTCGGTCGCGACACCGCCCACTGGTCGTACTGGCTCAACACGCCCAACAGCCCGATGGAGGGCAACGACTGGGTCGACCAGGGCGATGGCAACTGGATGATCGACCTCGCCACGTCGACCTACTCCACCCTCGACCTCTACCTGATGGGCCTCGCCCCGGCGGAGGAGGTGGGTCCGCAGACCTTCCTGTCGGTGGCGCAGGCCGATCAAGACGCGGTGGGTCGCGACCCAACCTCCACGCCACTCTTCCTGGAGGCCCAGTACGCCGCCGCGTCCGACATCGTCGTCCCGGCCACGCCGATCACCTTCTCGGTCGACGACATCGTGGCCTCGGAGGGCCCGCGTGTCCCCGCCTACGGCGATGCGCCCACCGAGCACCACATGGCGATGATCGTGGTGTTGCTCGCCGACGACACGCTCACCGATCGCGAGCTCGGCAAGATCGACGACCTGCGCCTGTCCTGGGAGGCCGACTGGGAAGCCGACGTGCTCGGGCGCGCCGACCTCGTCACCACCCTCGGCAGCAGCACCGCGCCCACCTGGGGCGAGCCGGTCGACACCGGCAGCCCCGACAGCGGCGAGGTGGACACCGGCGACGACACCGGCGAGGCGCTGGCGGGCGACGACACGGCGGGCGACAAGGGCGAGGATCCCGGTGGCTGCGGCTGCAAC
>VGRQ01000193.1 GCA_016875315.1 Deltaproteobacteria bacterium
CTCGCAGCCGAGGAGCGGGAACAAGCCCAGGAAGAACAGGCGCATTACCAGCCTCCGTCCTGCGTGAAGGGGCCGCCGTACACCCCGATGTCGGCGTCGCTGCCGTCGATGTCGGCGCCAAACACGGCGCTGTCGCCCGCGTCGACGAGCGGCGAGCCGGGGTCGAGGTGGTAGTCACCCGCGTTGGCATCGACGAAGGCCGGGTCGCTGCCGATGTTGCCGTTGCTGCCCACCAGCGCGGTGCCGTCGCAACTCTCCACCGTGTCCCAGAAGGCGCTGTTGGCCACGGTGAGGGTGGTGAGGTCGACGTTGAAGGCGCAGTTGCTGTTCATCAGCACGCTGTTGTACACCTCGTTGACGCCGGGGTACTCGGCGTGGTTGGTGTAGTCCACGCGGCCGCCGTCCATGATCACGTGCTTGAAGGCGAACGAACCGTAGAGCGCGCTGTAGCTGCCGTTGAGAACGGTGTTGTACAGGTCGAAGCTGTCGTCCGGGTGGTCGTCCTCGTTCTCGCTGTACACGCTGCCGTTGAGCACGCTGCGCATGAAGTGCCCGGTGGTATGCGTGAAGTAGCCGGCGTAGCCGCGTCCGCAGTCCACCGTGGTGTAGTCGGCCATGCCGGCGCCGTGCGACCAGTAGAAGGCGATGTCGGAGCGGCCGCACTCGACGGTGCTGCCGGTGATGTCGACCCCGCCGCGGGAGGTGGCGATCACTGCCGTGGTCTCGGCGTTGTTGGTGAACACCGAGTCCTTGATCTCGAGGTCGGCGTAGGCCGCGTAGATGACGTATTCGCCGGTGGTGTCGGTGAACACGATGTCTTCGAGGTGGATGCTGGCGAGTTGCACGTACACGGCGGCTCCGCGCGCGTTGGCGATGGTGAAGCCCACCAGCGCCGTCTCGCTCGTTTCGCCGTTGCTCACCTGCACCGCGTAGCCGCCGCTGGCGGCATTGAGGGTGGTGGACCCGGACCCGTTGCGCGACCGGATGTAGAGCGACTTGCCGTTGTAGTTCAGCCGCTCGGTGTACTCGCAGTCCTCGACGATGATCCAGTCGCCATCGGCGGCGGCGGTGATCGCGTCGCCGATCTCGGTGAAGTCGCCGCCGCCGTTGCAGTCCACCGTCCAGTCGGCGGTGCCGGTGGGAGCCGCGATGTCGTCGCCCGCGTCGTCGCTCGCGTCAAGATCGAGGGGCACGGAGACGCTGCTGCACCCGGCCACGAGGGTCAGAAAGGCCACCACGGCTGCTCCCGGTGTAGAGGTCGAGTGTACCCGAGAATGTCGAGAGGCGGTGAACGGCGTGTCAAGCGCCGGTAGAAACGACGCGCGCGGGGCGGGTGTGACGCGGGCTAGGCGCCCGAGTCGCAGCTCTCCGCATCGGAGAGCCCGGCCTCGCACTCGTCTAGCGCCGCCGCGTCGGGGTCGTCGTACACCGCGTGGCAGTCATCGCACTCCGGCGCCGAGAAGCAGTCGCACACGTAGTCGCAGTATTCCACGCAGGGGTCTTCGGAGACACCGAAGCAGGCGATGAGGAGCAGGAGCATCCGCGCTAGTAACGAGCGATGGCAACGCGATTCAAGGGCATGCGCGTGGTGGTGACGGGGGCGACCAGCGGCATCGGCCAGGCGGCTGCGCACGCCTTCCGCCGCGAGGGGGCGCACGTGGTGGCCACCGGTCGCGACCGCGCGCGGCTCGACGCGGTCGCGCGCGACGTGGGGGAGGGGATCGTCGTCGACGTGACCGTCCCCGGCGACGTGGAACGGCTGGCGCAGGTCGGCGAGGTCGACGTGCTCGTCAACAACGCGGGCATCGGTCTCTTCGCCGGCGTGGACGACACCGCCGAGGCCGACCTGCGCCGGGTGATGGAGGTGAACTTCTTCGGTGCGGTGCGCGTGGCGACGGCGCTGTTGCCCGCCTTGCGACGCTCCCGGGGGGTGCTGGTGCAGGTGGCGAGCGTGGCTGGTCGCCGCGGCTACCAGCGACACACCGCCTACTGCGCGAGCAAGCACGCGCTGGTGGGCTGGTCGGAGGGGCTGCGCCAGGACCTCCGCGGCAGCGGCGTGAGCGTGGTGACGGTGTGCCCGCCGGCGGTGCGCACGCCCTTCTTCGAGAACGCGGGCTACACCACCTTCGACGCCGACCACCCCGATCTCGTGCCCATGACCGCGGAAGAGGCGGCCGAGGGCATCCTCGACGCGGCGCACCGTCGCAAGCGCCTCGCGATCCTGTCCCCGCGGGCGAGGGCGCTCGACGCGCTCAACTTCCTCGCGCCGGCCTTGCTCGACGGGGTGAGGCCGCGAAGGGGGTAGTCACTCCACGTCCTCATCCAGCGTCCCGCGACCGCCCGCGATGAACTCGCGCACGTAGCGGATGTCGCAGGCCTGCGTCTCCTCCGCCGTGCCGGTAAAGGCGATGTGACGCTCGTAGAGCATCGCGATGCGGTCGCTGACGGTGAAGCAGCTGTCCATGTCGTGGGTGACGACGATGCTGGTGACGCCGAGCTTCTTCTGCAAGGACCGGATGAGGCCGTTGATGCGACGCACGTTCACCGGGTCGAGCCCGGTGGTGGGCTCGTCGTAGAGGATCACCTCGGGCTCGATCGCGATGGCGCGCGCGAGGCCCACGCGCTTGCGCATGCCACCGGAGAGCTGCGCCGGCTTGAGCTTCTGGCTGCCCGGCATGCCCACCATCTCCAGGACCTCCGTCACCCGGGCATCCATCTGCTTCTCGGTGCCCCAGCGGTGCTCCCGCAGCCCGTACTTGATGTTCTGCTCGACGGTGAGCGAGTCGAAGAGCGCCCCCGACTGGAACAACATCGCGATGCGCTTGCGCACGCCGAGCAGCTCGCGCTCGCCCATCCGGGTGACGTCCTGGCCGAAGGCGAGGATCTGTCCCCCGTCGGCGCGAAGCAGGCCGATCAGGGTCTTGATCAGGACGCTCTTCCCGGTGCCCGAGCCGCCGAGGATGGTCAGCGTCTCGCCCGGGAACACGTCGAGGGTGGCGTCGTCGAAGATGACCTTGGGCCCGAAGCGCTTCTTCACGCCGATGAAGCGGATGATGGGCTCGGTGCTCACCCGTACACCGCCACGAAGATGGTGCTGAGAATGTAGTTGCTGATGAGCAGCGTGATCGCGGTCACGACGACGGCCCGGGTGGTGCTCACCCCCACGCCCTCGGTGCCGCCGTGAGTCTGCAGGCCGACGAAGCAGCCGATGATGCCGATGAAGTAGCCGAAGAACACGCTCTTCCCGAGACCGTGCATCAGGTCGACCACCCAGAGCGTGTCTTTCACCTGGGTGAAGAAGAACTTCGAGGTGACGCCCACCTCGCGCATGGTGATGAGCATGCCCCCGAAGATGCCCACCACGTCGGCGAGCATCGTGAGCAGGGGCAGGGCCAGCGTGCATGCCAGCACCCGCGGCGCGACGAGCTTCTTGATGGGGTCGGCGCCGAGGGCGCGGATCGCATCGACCTGCTCGGTCACGACCATGCTCCCGAGCTCGGCCGCGATGCCCGAGCCCACGCGGCCGCCAACCAGGAGCGCGGTGAGCGTGGGGCCAAGCTCGCGCACGATGCCGAGCGCCACGAGCTTGCCGGTGTACATCGAGCCGCCGTAGGCCTCGAGCCCCGTGGCGAACTGCAGGGCCAGCACCATGCCGGTGAACAGCGCGGTGAGCGCGGTGATCGACCAGCTCTGGATGCCGGCGTGGTCGAGCTGGTAGATCACCGGGAAGATCTCCACGGGCGACTTCCAGAAGGCGCGGAAGGTCTGGACGCTCAACAGCGACACGCCGCCCACGTCGCGCAGCAGGTTGCGGACGCCGTCCATCATCGGGGGCGCCCCCCCCGGGCGTTGACCGCGAAGCCGTCGAGCACGGCCTGGTAGTCGGGCCACAGCGCGTCGAGCTGGCCGACGGGGGCGATCAGCACGAAGTCGTAGGTACACCAGTCGTGGTTGACGACGGCCACCCCGAGGCGGACGGGTACGCCGTCGAGGCGCGCGGTGTGGGTGCGGACGATGCCCTCGCGGGGGCCGATCTGCTGGCGCAGCTCGATGTCCTGGGAAACGCCCTGGAAGCCGGCGGTGAGCTCGGTGGCGAGCAGCGACACGTCGCCCTCGCGGAAGCGATTTCCACAGTTAGAATCAGTGTAGATCGAGGCGCCTGCCTCTGCATTCACCCAGGCCCGATCCGCGCCACCGGCCTTGACCGCCGTCCACGCGGCGCCCGGGCTGCCGGTGTCGTACTGGCCCTCCATCTTGCGGGCGAGTCGCCAGGACGCGGGCATGCACGCCAGCAGCACCAGGAGCAGGCTCACTCGAGCCCCCCGGTGATGCGGAGGAACACGTCTTCCAGCGTCTCGCGGGCCCCGCACAGCTCTGCCACGGTGCCGGTGCGCGCGATGCGCCCCCGGTGGATGATGGCGATGCGATCGCACACCTCGGCGGCCACGGCGAGGGTGTGGGTGGAGAGGAACACCGTGCGACCGAGGCCGGCGAGGCTGCGGAAGGTCTCCTTGATCTGGCGGGCGCCGCGGGGGTCGAGGCCCACCATCGGCTCGTCGACGATCAACAGCCGCGGCTCGTGGAGCAGCGCCCCGGCCAGCACGAGGCGCTGCTTCATGCCGTGGCTGAAGCTCTCCACGAGGTGGTCGGCCTGCTCGCCGAGGGACTGTCGCGACAGCTCGGTGGCCACCTTCTCGTCGAGGGTGGCGAGCGACATCCCGTACACCTCGCCGAGGAAACGCAAGAACTCCCGGGCGGTGAGCTTGTCGTAGAGGTAAGGCCGGTCGGGGATGAAGCCGATGCGACGCCGGGACTCCACCGGGTGCTGGGCCAGGTCGAGCCCGTCGACCTCGATCGTGCCCGCGGTGGGCGGCAGCACGCCGGCGAGCATGCGGAAGGTGGTGCTCTTCCCCGCGCCGTTGAGACCGAGGAAGCCGAACACCTCGCCGCCGCGCACGTCGAGATCGAGCGGGTAGACCGCCTGGAAATCGCCGTACTTCTTCTCGACGCCTCGCGCGCGCAGCATGCCGGGCGCTACCTAACGGGCCGGATCGACGGCGAGACGCACCTTCCCGATGAGCCCCATGATCTCGAGCTGTCGGTCGAGGTCGCCGGTGACGATCTTCAGGTGGGTGGCGTCGGCCGGAAACTGGTCGAGGGTCGGGTCGATGGGCACCCACGACTCACCGGGGCCAAGGCGGACTTCTGGCCAGGCGTGGTAGTAGAACGCATGGTCGAGGCGCTGGCTGTACACCAGCCCCGCGGCGATGCGCGAGGGGATGCCGGCCGCGCGGGCGAGCGACACGTAGAGCGCGGTGTGCTCGTTGCAGTCGCCTTGAGCCGAGCGCAACACCCCGAGGCCGTTGGGCACGCCCATGGTCGGCACCTTCGCCACGTGCTCGTACACGAAGTCGTGGAGACGGCGCGCGGCGGTGGCGCGATCGGGCGCGTCGCCGACGACCTCGCGGGCGCGCTCGACGATCTCGGCGTGGGTGGCCTGGAGGGTGACGGTGGCCTCGGTGTCGCCGTTGCCGGTCACGGGGAGCACCGGCCAGGTGGCCTCGGGCGGCACCGACACGCTCACCCTGTTCTCCGCCACGGCCTGGAGGGGTGGGTCGCTGGCGAAGCGGCTGGCCTCGACGCCGCTCACCACCAGCGACAGCGTGGCCGCCTCGGCGGGGACCTGTCCCGAGATCGGCACCTTCGCGAGCGCCACGAGGTCGGGCGGCTCGCCGCCGTCCACGGCCATGGCCTCCGCCTGCGTCATGCGCACGGCGCGCAGGCCCATCGCCGACTCCTCGCGCAGCACGCCCCCGCCTGGGTCGACCAGGCGGCGCGAGGTGAGACCGTTTGCATCCATCGACAACCACCACGCCACCTCGCCGTTGGCGAGAATCTCGGGCGCCTCGACGGTGACGACCATCGTCGACTGGCTCATCGTCACCGGGTCGAAGTAGGGCGTCTCGAAGCGGTCGCCGGGCTTCAGCTCCTTGCCTCGCACGATCTGCGTGGCGGTCATCGACAACGACGGCGGCTCCTTCACCGGGACGTCGATGACCTGTAGCTCGCCGTCCTGTTGCAGCTCCACGTGGACGGCGCCGGGGCGCACCTCGCCGCGCCCGACGATCAGCACCGGCGACGAGAGCAGGAAGTCAAATCGCTGCAAACGGCCGGCCTCGTCGACCAGCGCCGTGCCCATGGTCACCACCTGCTGCGACACGCCCATGGCGGCGATGGTGAAGGCCGCCCGCTGCTCGAAAAGGCGCCCGCCGCCTTGCGCGGCAGCTTCTCGACTCATCGCGTAGCCGATGTGCTGGTCGGCGAGGAAAATTCCGTTCCAGGTTTCCTCGGCAGGGCCTGCTGCCAACGCCGCCGCGTCGATGGGCGCGAGCACCTCGCCCCGAGGCACGAGCGACAGCGTCGCGAGCGCCGCGAAGGACACCACGGCGGCAACCTCGGCGAGGGCGAGCCAGCGCACGGGAACTAAGGTATCCGGCTATGCTACGCCTGCGGGAGTACGAGATGTTCGTCTTGCAGAACGTTGCATGCAACGGGAGCCAAGTGATCGGGGGCGGCAACGAGTCCGTCGCGGTCGACAGCGGCGACACGGAGGGCACCGCCGAGACCATAGGCGACCCCGAGACCGGCAGCGACACCGACACCGGCGAGCCGCCCGACGATGGCGAGGACGAGGCCTACGCCGCCTTCTACGACATGAGCGTGATCCAGCAAGTCGTCATCGAGGTGTCGCGACAGACTATGAACGACATGGACGTGGAGGCCTACTACGCCTACAGCGCCAACCCTTCGGATCCCGAGCTCAGCTACTGGGACTCCAACGTGCTCATCAACGGCGAGCGTTACGACCACGTGGGCCTGCGGCTCAAGGGCAGCTCGACCTTCCAGTACTGGGACGGCAAGCCCTCGCTCAAGGTGAAGTTCAACGAGTACGACGACACGGTGCGCTTCGCCGGCCTCAAGCGTGCCACCTTCAACAACATGACCGGCGACCCGGCCATGGCGCGCGAGGTGATCGGCTACAAGTTCTGGCGCGACGCGGGAATGGCCGTTCCGCAGGCCAACTTCTGCCAGCTGTACGTGGCGATCGACGGCGAGGAGCCGGAGTACTTCGGCCTCTACACCAACCTCGAGGCGATGGACTCCGAGTGGATCGAGCGCAACTACGAGGACGACGCCGGCGACCTCTGGGAGGGCAATGACTACGCCGACTTCTCCTCCGACGGCATCGGCAACTTCGAGCTGGTGACCGGCCCCGGCGACACCGATGCCCTCGACGAGGCGCGTCGCCAGGTGCAGAACCACGGTGACGACTTCTACTCCGACGTGAACGACGTCCTCGACATGGACCAGTTCCTCGACTTCTGGGCGTTTTCCGTGGCGATCGGCAATCGCGACGGCTACCCCTTCAACCAGAACGACTTCTTCATCTACCACAACCCGGCCGACGGTCGGTTCAACTTCTCGCCCTGGGGCATGGACGAGTCCTGGGACGACTACACGCAGGACTACTGGTACTACGTCAACGGCGCCGTCGCCCAGTACTGCCTCTATTACGACGCAACCTGCCCGGAGCGGTACTACGAGGCCCAGGCCCAGGCGCTCGACCTGTACGAGGCCTACGACTTCCCCGCGCTCACCCAGGCGATGATCGACCTCACCGAGCAGGCGATGGCCGACGACCCGCGGAAGAACTGGGGCGGCTACGCGATGACGACGCGCGACGTGGACTACTACCGGGAGAACCTGTTGTACAAGGTGGAGATTTACCCGGGGATGCTCCGCACGGCGATAGGGCTCTAGCTGGAGCAGGGGGAAACCCGCGGGGGCGGGGTTCCCCCCCTACCGCACCATGCCCTCCGGGCTCCGAGCTGTGCTCTCCGCCCTCCGGCGCTGGCCGGGCAAGTAGCCCGGCCTGCGTGGTGCTCTCCCCCCGATGGGCCAGGACGGGCAGGGCAGCGTGGTGCTCGACGGCATCGACCTGTTGCCCGAGCCCGGCGTCCCAGGGGCGCGAGAGCTGGAGCCAGCCCTCCCGTCTGGAGCGGATACTGCTTGAATGCGCACCATCGTGAGCGGACGCTGTTTGAGTGCACACCTCGCCGGCGTCGGGGCTGATCGTCCCGTGAGACCCAACTGGGAAAGGCCCACTATTCGGGAGGCATGCCCCGCCGAGTCGCCCGTGCGGCCCTGGGCGCGAGCCAACCTGTGCACTCAGCTACGCTGCGCTTACGACGCTGCGCACTCGAGCGCTATCCGCTGACGACGCGGGGCGGCGGGAGCGGCCAGCGCCTCCCTGCCTACCGATTCGCCCGGTTCCCATCGCTCCGGTGGTGCCCGAGGTGGGCGTGCCGGGGGGCTCGTCGGCCTACCTCAGCGTCTCGCCGATGCGTTCCGTCCTCAGCCGCCCGAGGCCGGGCATGCCCTTGCCGCAGGGGTCGAAGGACAGCCACACGAACATCGCCTTGCCCTTGATGTAGTGGCGCGGGACGAAGCCCCACACGCGGCTGTCGGCGCTGTTGTCGCGGTTGTCGCCCATGAAGAAGTAGTGCCCCTCCG
>VGRQ01000194.1 GCA_016875315.1 Deltaproteobacteria bacterium
GAGCCCCCGCCGCCGCGACTGCCCGTCCCGAGCCCTGCCCCGCCGGTCGACGACGCCGAGGCCACCAGCGTGGACCTGCGCCTGCCCACGCCCGCGCCCGCGCCCTGGAAGCCACGGGCGGTGTCCTTCCAGTCCTCCCACGACCTCGTCGATGCCGTGGTCGACGACGACGACGCCGTGACCACGCCGAGGGGCACGCCGCCGCCTCCCCGCGACGAGGAAGCGCCCGAGGAGGACGAGGAACCGGCGCCTGCGGGCCCCCGCATGGTGCCCGACTGGGTGGCGGCCTGGGCGCTAGTGATGCTCCTCGCCGTGGGACTCTGGGCCGTCGTCACGCGGATTTTCTAGTGCTCGCCGTGCTCCCGGTGCGCACGCCGACGCTCCCACCGGCCACGCACACCAACTGCTACCGGCTGGGCGACACGGTGATCGACCCGGCCTCCCCCTACCTCGACGAGCAGGAGCGGCTCGCAGCGTGGGCCGGGGGCGTGCGCCGGATCCTCCTCACCCACCACCACGAGGACCACGTGGGGGGCGTGGCCCACCTGCGGGCGCGCACCGGCGCGCGGGTGTACGCGCATCGTGACGCGCGCCTGCCCTTCCCCGTCGACGTCACCCTCGATGACCTCGACACTGTCGACACCGGCGACGGCGTGCTCGTGGCGCTGCACACTCCCGGGCACGCCGACGGCCACCTCGCTTTCCTCGTGGACGGGACGGGCGACGTGCTCGCCGGCGACCTCGTGGCCGGGGTCGGCACGATCGTGCTCGTGCCCCCCGAGGGACAGCTCGCGGCCTACCTCGCGAGCCTCGCCCGGGTGCGCCCGCTCGCCACCACGCTCTACCCGGCGCACGGCCCCGCCTGCCCCGGCGCGCTCGCCGACCAGTACATCGCCCATCGCCACATGCGCACCGGCCAGTTCCTCGCGGCGCTGCGCGCGGGGGCGAGCACCCCCGAGGCCATCGCGCGCGCGGTGTACGCCTCCATCCCCGGCGCCGACCTGATCCTCGCTGCGCTCCAGGTGCGCACCCACCTGGCCTGGATGCTCGCCGAGGGCCTGGCTCGGCAGGAGAACGGCACGTGGACCTTCAGCTAGGCGACATCATCGTCGTCACCGGCACCGACACCGCCGTGGGCAAGACGGTCACCACCGCCGCGCTCGCCGCCGACCTCCGCGCGCGGGGCCTGCGGGTCCGCGCGCTCAAGCCGGTGCAGACCGGCGTGGAGCCCGGCAGCGAGAGCGATGCCGACCTCATCGCGCGCGGCGCCGGTCACCCGCCCCTGGCCATGGCCTCGCTCGCGGAGCCGCTCTCGCCGCACCTCGCCCTCGAGCGCGCCGGGCTGGCGCTCGGTCGCGACGACATCCTCGACTGGATCGCCTTCCACCGGGGCGAGATCACGCTGGTCGAGGGCTCCGGCGGCTGGGAGGTGCCACTGTGTCGCGACTTCACCGTGGCCGACTTGGCGGTGGCCCTGGGCGCGCGCGTGCTGCTGGTGGCCCAGAACCGTCTCGGGGTGCTCAACCACGCCTGCCTCAGCGCGCGGGCCATCTCGGCGCGAGGCCTCGTCACGTGGCGGGTCGCCCTGTCCCCGGGGACCGGCGGGCTGGCGGTTGCCCTCAACGAGACCGAGCTCCCCCGCCTGCTCCCCGGTCACGACGTTCGCCTTTTCCCCAGCGTCGACATCAACGACCTCGGCGCGCTGGCGAGGGCCGGGCGCGGGCTCAGTAGTAGATGAAGTGGTCGGTATAGGCGGTCAGCGTCACGTTGCCGGCGGTATCGGTCGTCTCGTCCACCGCGTAGTAGTAACCATAATAACGACCGTAGTAGCCGCCAAACCTGCCACCCGTCCCCCGCGCGGAGAGCGAGAGCTCGCGGTAGTAGTAGGAGTAGGTCGAGACCGAGGCGTCATCCCAGGCGGCGGTGATGGAGGGGCCGGTACGAACGGTGATCGAGCCGGACGAGTCCGTCGTCATCGCGGAACACCCGGTGGTGATGGTGCTCGCGGCGCTGTCGTAGGTCCACTCGGCGTCGAAGGCGTATTCGCAACCGCGGCAGAGGCCGGTGTTCTCGGTGGCGATGAGGCTCCACACCACCTCGCAGTCGTTGTCGTTGTAGCGTCCCCCCGAGGAGTAGACCTCCCAGGTGCCCTCGCCCGTGCCGCTGGGGGTGCCAGCGGTGTCTTCAGTGATGTTGACCGTGATCTCGCCGCGCATGCGGTAGCCCCAGAAGCCGCGGACCACCTCGGCGTCGGACAGCAACGTGACCGTGTCGACGCCGTCCGTCGCCTCGCCCTGGCACTCCCAGCTCTCGCCGATCGTCGTGAGGTCGCTGGGCACGGTGTCACTGTTGCCCACCTCGGTGGCCTCGACGCCATCGCGGAACCAGCGGTAGCCCGTCTCCGGGTCCTCGCCGTCCTCGTCGGACGCGCGCACGGTGCAGGTGAGGTCGTCGCTGTCGGTGGGATCGGATGGCGAGATGGTGACGCTGCTGATCTCGGGCGGCGTGTTCGCCACGGTCACCTCGGCCTCGACGGTGAGCACGTCGGAGTAGCCGTCGGTGACGGTGACGACGGCGCGGAAGTGCTCGCCGCCGTCGACGTACATGCCCTCGATCGTGGTGAGGCCATCCCAGCTCAGGCTCCTCGCGCCGTCCTCGTACCAGGTGATGGTCTGGGTGAGCGCGTCGCCGTTGGCATCGGTGGCGGGCGTGTCGAACACCAGGGTGAGCGAGTCGCCGGGCGCGGGCGCGGCCGGGTCGATGTGGATGGTGGGCGCCACCGGCGGCGCGTTGGCGATGGTGACCGTGGAGGTGCCGGGGCTACCCTCGAGGAGCCCGTCGGTGGGGTACACGTCCACCGTCCACGTGTCGCCGTCGGCGGTGCGATCGGCCGACACGGTCGCGCCGCTGATATCGGTGACAGCGGCACCGTTGACCGACCAGGCATAGCGGTAGTACACGGCATCGGCCTCGGCGTCGACACTCTCGGTGACGATGGTGACCACCAGTTCGCTCCCGTCGTTGGGCGAGGTGGGGCTGATGGCCACGACCGGGGCCCCGGGGGCGGTGTTGCTGTCGGCGCCGCTGTCGCCGCTGTCGCCGCTGTCGACGGGCGACTCGGTGTCCTTGCCGCTGCCGGTGTCCCCGGGCTCAGCGGGGCATGCGAGGAGGAAGACGAGGGTGTGCATGGCGCGTGTCTACACGCAGATCCGCCGGCTGTCGACAGGCAACTACGGCGTCGCGAGCACGCCGCCGATGTCGAAGCCGAAGCCGAGACCCAGGTAACTCTCCCGCGCGCCGTCGAGCTTGCCGGTGTCGTCGGGCCCGTGGCGCCCGATCATCGCCACGCGGAAACGCGAGTGGTTACCGGGGAACGCGACGCCTGCTTGCCCAGCGATGGCGAGGCTCCAGTCGAACTCCTGCGCCAGTTGCAGGTCGACGGCCGCGTAGGGCGCCACGCGCCAGGGCGCGAACACCTCGGCGCCCAGCTGCGCCATCCAGGGCTCGCTGTCGCGCGCGTCGTGCGTGAGCACTCGCCCGCCCGCATACACCCGCGCAGGGCCAAGGTCTCTCGCCGCGATCAACCTGATGTACTCGCGGCTGTACTGGTCGCCCGAGCCCGGCAAGGCCCCGTTGTCGCGGATGCCGTCGGCGAAGTGCGCGCTCACGTGCGCCCACTCGACCCGCCCCGACCAGGGCCCGGTGCGCGCCGAGATCGGGAAGCCGAACACGCCGTCGAAGGTGTCGAGGTCGAAGGTGAGGGCCCCGTCGGGATCGAAGCCCATGAACCCGGCCGCCTCGACACCCACCTGCGCCGCCCAGTCCTCGCCGCGGTATTCGAGCACGGGAAAGTTGGCGCCGATGGTGGCGTCGATCGCGAAGCCGTCGTCCCAGCGCAGGTGTACCACCGAGTTGGCCGAGCGGGTGTCGGCAACCGGCAAGCCGAGCAGGCCCGAGGCGGGCAACAGCACCCACGGGCCCATCAGACGCCGGCGCGCCGCAGCGCCCGCTCCGTGGCCCGCACGTAGGGGATGGCGGCCTGGCTCGCCGGGCCGCTCCGCACCCGGTACCCGCCGGGAAGCGCCCAGCTGTCCACGTCGTCGAGACTGGTGCCATGGCGCGCGACGACGTTCTTCCCGAGCGTGACCTCCGCGAAGTGCGCCCCCGGCAAGGAGGCCAGGACCTCGGCCAGCGCAGGCAGGAGCGCCAGCGCATCGGCGCGCTCCTCAGCCAGCTCGGCGCGCTCGAAGAATCGCAAGCCAGTGACGACACCCGCCTGCAAGTGCAGCGCGCGGGAGCGCTCCATCGCCGCGAGCAACATCGCGTGCAGCTCCCGCAGGCGGAAGGGCTTGAGGACGAAGTCCATCGCTCCCAGGCGGAGGGCCTGGACGGCGCTCTCCACGGTGGCGTAGCCGGTCATCACCACGGCAGGAACGGGCGGGACGGCGGCCGCCGCCTGGCGCACGAGGTCGAGCCCGTCGGTGTCGGGCAGGCGAAGGTCGGTGAGCAGCACGTCGAAGCGCCCGGCGCTCAACAGGGCCTTCGCCTCGCGGCCGCCTCGCGCCACGTCGACCTCCATGCCGCGACCTCGCAGGTACTCGGCAACCAGCTCGTGAATGCTCGACTCGTCGTCTACGACGAGCGCGCGAATGGTCATCGCTTCCGCCTCGCGGCCATGGTATTGCAGCCGTCCGGAGTTGGCATGGCGCGCATCGAGCGACTCGACCACGGCCAGGGCGCGCGCCTGGACGAGTTGGAACAGAAGATGTTCCTGCTCAAGATCAACTACGAGAAATACTTCTCCGGTATCGAGCGCCAGGAACCGCTGCGAGATCGCGAGGAAATACGCCGCTCGATTCGCGACCTCGGCGAGGAAGGCTTTCGCAACGCCACGCAGAGATTCAAGTTCCAGGGGCTCAAGGCCCGGTTCCAGACCTACGAGCTCTACTGGACCCGCAATCTCAACATGATGGAGCGCGGTGTTCACCCGAAGATGCGCTTCAAGGCAGATCAGAAGGAGGCGGCGCGCAAGGCGGCCGAGGCGGCGGCGGCGGCGGGCTTGCCTCGCGAGCCGGAAATCTCGCCGGAACAGGAGCGCGTGCTGCGCGAGCGGCAGGAGCACATGGAGCGCGAGGAGCGCGCCTTCAGGATGGTGTACGACAAGTACGTGGAGGCGCGCGGGAAGTGCGGCCAGTCCACCGACATCGGCTTCGACGCCGTCCGCGAGGCCCTGCGCAAGCAGGTTCGCACCATCAAGGCCACTTATAACGTGGAGAGCGTGAAGTTTCGCGTCGTGATCGAGGATGGCAAGGCCAAGGTCAAGGCCGTGCCGCAGAGTGGCTAGCGCCCGAGTTAGGCCTGCGCCGTGTTGACCCTCGCGCTCCTGACCAGCACCGCCCTCGCCGACGAGGGCGCGCTTGCCGTCGCCCCCTTCGGCGTGGCCCTCTTCGCCTGGGGACACCCCGGTCGCGGCACGATCTACGCCAGCACCCAGCTCGCGGGGATCGGCGGCGTGGTGGCCGGGGGCATCATGGCGACCGACGCCGCCGACGCCGGCGACGACGAGGCCTACTCCACCGCCCAGCTCGTCAGCGGCGCCAGCGTGGCCCTGGCCACCACCTCGTACCTGGTGTCGCTCATCGACGGCTCGCGCGTGGCCCAGCTGCGTGCCGAGGGTATCGCACGTCGCGACGCGGTGGTGCAGTTCGACGCGGCAGTCGCCCGCGCCCCGTCCCGGGGCGAGCGGCCGGGGGCGGAGCCGTGAACGAGCGCCGCCTGTTCGACCGGAGCGGACTGTTCCATGGCCTCTCCGACGTCGACCGCGACGAGGCTTTCAACGCCTTCCGCGCCGCCGAGCTCGGGCCGGGCGAGGAGCTCCTCGTCGAGGGCGAGACCGACCGGAGCATGTGCTATGTCGTCGAAGGTGCGATGACGGCCCGCCTCAACGGGGTGCGGCTGGGACGCATCGGGCCTGGCGAGACCATCGGCGAGATGGCGATGTTCGGATCGCTCGATCGGCGCGCTGCCACCGTGATCACCGAGGTCGAGTCGAGAGTGCTGGTGCTCGACGAGGAGGGCCTGCGCTTCATGCGCATGCGCGACAACCCCGTGGTGCAGCGGCTGGAGTCGCAGGCGATGCGGACGATCGCGCAGCGCCTCCGCGCGGCCGACGTGCTGATCGGCTCGATGGCCGAGGGCGAGCCCGTCCGCGAGCGCAGCGGCCGCGGCCTCATCGGCAAGCTGGCAAGCGCGCTGGGATTCGCGGGCTCGCGGCCGACCACCCCCCAGCCCAAGCCGGCCACCATCCTCCGCAACACGCCCGGCTTCGGCACCCGCGACGAGGTGGTGCTGGAGCGGCTGGCCTCGCGCTTCGAGGTGGTGGGCGCAGCGCAGGGCGAGGCCATCATCAACGAGGGCGAGTTCGGCGACGAGGCCTACATCATCGCCGACGGGCGAGTCGCGGTGTACCGCTCCGTCGACAGCGAGCGATCCGAGCGCATCGCGATGCTCGGGCCGGGCCACGTGGTGGGCGCGGTGGCGCTGGCCGACAGCGGCGGTCGCTCTGCCACCGTGCGCGCGGCGCAGCCCACGTGGCTGCTGCGCCTGTCCCACGCCACCTACCGCGAGCTCGAGGCCGACCTGGGCGCCGAGGGGCGCGCCTTCCGCAAGGGCCTGATCGACGCGCTCTCGGCCCAGCTCCGGCTCGCGAACGAGCACGTCGTGCGCCTCAGCGGAAGGCTCGACGGCCGTTGACGGCGGCCACCAGCCGCTCCGCCTGCGAGACCGTGGTGGCCTCGCCGTCGAGCAGGAGGGCGGCGGCGGCGCGGCTCGGCGCCACGTAGCGGAGGTGCGCCGGCCGAACCGTCGACAACCACTGCCGGACGACATCGTCCCAGGTCCGGCCCCGCTCGGCCACGTCGCGCCGGATCCGGCGGGCCAGCCGGACGTCGTCGTCGGCATGCACGAACACCGCGAGATCGGCGCGCTCGGCCACGGCAGCGTCGGCGAGGGTGAGGATCCCCTCCACGACCATGATCGGCCGCGGATGCACGGTCTCGGCGATGTTGCGCCGGGCATGAACGGAAAAGTCGTAGACCGGGAGCTCCACCGCGCGCCCCTGGTGCAGGGCGTCGATGTGCTGCACCAGGAGCGAGGTCTCCAGGGAGTCGGGGTGGTCGAAGTCGTGGTTCTGCGGGTCGTCCACGTCGCGGTAGTAGCGATCGTGCCCGATGACGGCGGCCCCGAGGAGCGACGCCGCGTGGTGGGCGATGGTGGTCTTTCCCGAGGCCGTGCCCCCGGCCACGACGACGATGAACGGCCGCATCAGCCTCCGCCCACTCGGAGCTCGGCGCTGATCCGCGCTCCCGGCGCCACTTCGAGCGTGGTGCAATCGGCCTTCCCGGCGAGCTGCCCCGTGGGCTGCACCACGATGCGGTCGCGGGCGTGTACCGTCGCCTTCACCGACCCGGCAATCACCAGCGTGGCCGCGTCGATCTCGCCCTCGACCACCCCGGACTCGCCCACTTCCAGCACGTCCTCGGTGACGATGCGACCGGTGAAGTGGCCATCCACCCGCACCCGCCCCTCGAAGGCCATCTCGCCCGAGTACCGGGCGCCGCGACCGAGCAGGGCGGCGAGGGGCAACTCGGCCACGGCTCAGTCGCCCCGCAGTCGGCCAACGAGCCGATCGAGCTCGGCAGCGTCTGTGTAGTCGAGCACAAGGCGACCGCCGCCGTTGCGACGGGCGATCAGGCGAACCCGGGCGCCGACGTCGCGGGTGAGCTCGCGCGCCAGGCGCTCGAGAGCGCGGTCGGGCTCGCGAGATCTATCCAGCTTCGGCGCCAGCATCTGCCGAACCAGCGACTCGCAGGCGCGCACGTTGAGCTGCTTCTGGATCACCAGTTCGAGGGCGGCGTCGAAACGACCCGGCGTTTCCGCGAGCGGCAACAGGGCGCGGGCGTGACCGGCGCTGATGCGGCCGTCCACCACCGCATCGCGACCCGCGGGCGGCAGCCGGAGCAGGCGCAGGGCGTTGGCCACCGTGGCCCGGTCTTTCCCCACCTTCCGGGCAACATCTTCCTGCCGGAGCCCGAACTCCTGGACCAGCCGCTGGTAGCCCTCGGCCGCCTCGATGGCGTCGAGGTCGGCGCGCTGCAGGTTCTCGAGCAGGGCGAGGACGAGCTGCGCGTCGGCAGCCAGGTCGGCGCCCCGGACCACCGCCGGGATCTCGGTGAGGCCCGCCAGCCGCGACGCCCGCACGCGACGCTCCCCCGCCACGAGCACGTAGCCGCCGTCGCCGCCCGTGCCATCGCGGCGCACGACGATCGGGCTCACCACGCCGTGCTCGCGGATGGAGGCGGCCAGCTCGTTGATCTTCTCCTCGTCGAAGCGACGGCGCGGCTGGTGCGGGTTGGGCCGGATGCGGTGCAGCGGCACGCGCTGGAGCACGTCGGCTGGCGGGGCATCCGGCGCGCTGTCGTAGGCGTCGGG
>VGRQ01000195.1 GCA_016875315.1 Deltaproteobacteria bacterium
TCCCGCCCGCGCCGCCCGACCCCGCCTGGGCGGAGCGCGGCCTCGACGCGCGGGGGCTCGGGGTCGTGCGCGACCGGATGGTGGAGCTCGTCGACGCGGCGGAGGCCCAGGGCATCGCGGTGGTGCTGGCCACGCTAGCGCACCGGGCCGACGACGACGCCGTGGGCGACGAGGCCCTGAGAGGCGTGGCCGAGGGCGTGCGCCTCTACCGCATGCCGCCGGAGGCGGTCATCGCCATGTTCGCCGACTACAACCAGATGGTGCGCGAGCTGGCCGCCGAGCGCGGTCTCCCGCTGGCCGACGTGCGTGCCGCCGTGCCGACGGACGACGCTTACTGGGGCGACGCGACCCACTTCCTGGCCCCCGGTTCCGAGATCGCGGCGCGCACCGTTGCCGACACGATCGTCGCCGCCGGCTTGCTCGATCGCCCGTCACGCTGAGGGCCGGGCGGCCCGGTTGCCCGGCGCGTCGAGCGAGCGGGCGTAGTAGCGCAAGATGTGGAGGTCGGCGGTGTCGAAGGACACGACGCTGCCGCGACGGTGGGCGAGTCCTCGACGCGTGAGCAGCGCCAGCGCGAGGTCGACGGTACGCTCGGCCTCCTCCGACGCGTGTACGTCGCGACCGAGCCGATCGGTGGCCTCGTCGTCGTCACGGGCCGACCTCGCCGCCGCCCGCACCAGCTCGAAGGCGCTGCCCTGCGCCAGCGGCGACCCGGACGCCCGCCGCGAGGCGATTTCCTCGCGCACGCGGCGGATGAGCTCCACGCGCTCGATCTCGGCCGCGTCCACGACGCGGGCGAGCAGGGTCACCGGGGTGGCAGGCACCACGGCCGCCACCCGGTCCATCAGGGCGTCGGCCAGCGGCGCCAGCGCGGCCAGGCGTGCTTTCCGGTCGAGGCGAACGGTGTCGAGGATGCCGGCGTCGAGCGACCGGGCCGATACCGCCTTGCCGAAGCTCACCGCGGCGTAGCCGTACTTCCGGTGCGCCCGCAGCCACGCCGGCCCGAAGACGGCGAGCAAGACCCGCGGCGCGGTACGCGCGATGCGCAGCAGCGAGCGCAGCTTGTCGAGCGGGCGCGGCGGAGGCGCGTCGGCGGCCTCGGCGGTGAGGTTCCGGTCTTCCAGCACGCGGTCGAAGTTGAGCCCCACCGGGATGAACCAGATCTCGCGATCGGGGTCGTCGCGGAGGATGCCCAGCAGGTAGTCGAGCAGACCGAGCTTGGGTGCGCGCAGCGCGCCGTCGCGACTGAGCGCGCCCTCGGGGAAGAAGGCAGTGGTGAGACCGCGGCTGGCCACGAGCTGCAGGTACCGCTGCAGCACCTGGTGGTAGAGGGGGTCCTTCTCGCCCCGGCGAATGAGGTAGCTGCCAAAGCTGCGAAACAGCGTGTCGAGCGGCCACACGCGCGCCCACTCCCCCACCGCGTAGGACAGCGCCACCTGCTCCATCGCGCCCACCGAGAGCACCACGTAGTCGGCGTTGCTCCGGTGGTTGGCCACGTACACCGTCACCGCGCCGGCGGGGATCGCCCGCCGTGCCGCCTTGAGGCCCTCCTTGTCGAACACCAGCTCGTAGGCGAGGTTGGTGGCCCAGTTCGCGATGCCCTTGCCGAGCTTGTAGTAGGAGAGGAGGTTGAAGTAGGGCACGATCTCGTCGAGCCACACCTCCATCCTCGCGCGCACCTCGTCGGGATTGACCTTCAGCTCCGAGGCCCGCTCGGCGATGGCGCGGTTGAGCACGGGGTCTTGCAAGAGCGCCTGCCGCACCCACACGCGATCGACGAAGCGGAACTGCTCGAGGTGAAGCCCCTGCCGCCGCATCCACTCGCCCACGCCGCGATGCCAGCGCTCCCGCAGCGCCCGCCACGCGGCGAAACGGAGGATCTCCCAGGCGATGATGGACAGGACGACGGTGGCGAGGCCCTCGTGGAGGCTCATTCGCGTCTCAACCAGGGACCGATTTGCTCCCGGAAGCTCGCCGTCCACGGCAAGGGACGGAACGTGAGGGGTTCGACGCGGACAATCGTGCGCGTGCCCCGGGCATGGGGCACGTCCTCGTCCATCGGCAGGATGTTCACCCCGAAGGTGAGCGAGGTGGAGCCCAGCTTCTCCACCCACACCCGGCAGCGCAGCTCGCCGGTGCCGTGGAAGGCCCGGAGGTACTCGATGGTGTTGGCGCGCACCACGTGGAACTGGTCGGGGTTGCGCTGGGCGTCGAGCACCCCGCCCCAGCCGAGCCGGTGCCAGAAGGAGCCGATCGTGCGCTCGAACATGAGGAGGTAGCGGGCGTTGTGGAGGATCTGGAAGGCATCGAGGTCGTCGAAGTAGACCGCGTGTACCTGCTCGTGGAACCGCATCCTCCCGGCCTATCCCCGGCCCCGGCGCGGCGGCCTACTCGCCGGCGAGCTGGCGCTCGGCCTCGACCCAGTTCTCGAAGGCGCTACCACCGCGCGCGAGCCAGATCTCGTAGGCTCGCCGCGCCACCTCGTCGTGCGAGGCCCGGGCGCGGGGTGCCGGGTCGGCCGGCAGCACCACCTCGGGGCGCGCCTCGACGACGGTCGCCTCGGGCTGCTTCGCCTTCTTCGCCCGTGGAGCCGCCGCCTTCTTCGCGGCTTTTTTCGACTCGGCTGCGGTGTCGGTCCTCTTGCTCGCCATTGTCAACCTTTGGAAAGGCCCGGCGTGTAACGCGGGCCTTTCCAGGGTGCTAGGCGCTCAGCTCGTCGAGCTTCTTGCGCAGGCCCTTGCGCTCCTCCTTGAGGTTGTTCGCGTCGGCCACGGCCAGCGCGTCCTGGAGCAGGCGGGTGGCGGCGCTCTTGTCGCGCGGGGCCACCACGCCGGCGAGGTGCTCGCTCGCCTCCACGAAGCGTCGCCAGTCCTTGGCGGCGCGGCTGTGGTTGAGCGCCTCGCCGAAGGCGCTCTCGGCGCTGTTTCGCTCGCCGATGCGCGCGTAGGCCACGCCGCTGTTGAAGCTCAGGTCTTTCAGGAAGCGGGCGTCCATGCCGCCGGCCCGCTCCTTTGCCTTGCCAAACAACGAAGCTGCCTCGGTGGCCCGGCCCAGGGCCAGGTTGTAGAAGCCGACGTTGTAGATGTCGATCGGGAGGAAGCGGTCGAACTTCAGCGACTGGGTGAGCTGCAGCGTGCGGTTGGCCATCTGCAGCGCGGCCTCGTAGTTCTTGAGCTGGCCGTGGGCCTGGGCGAGCAGGGCGGCGGCGCTGCGCTCCCGCACCTGGTTCTTCAGCTGGTTGGCGATCTGGGCCACCCGGGCGAGCACGTCGGCCGCCTTGCCCGCCTGCTTGCTCAAGAGCAGCGCCTCGCCGAAGTGGAAACCCGCCTCGAGCGCCAGCGGCGCCATGTTGAGCTGCCCGGCGAGCTCGTTGGCCTTCTTGAAGTGCTCCGACGCTTCCTCGTGGCGGTTGGCGCGCCGCGCGATGAGGCCGCGGATGTACTCGGCGTTGGCCTGCACCGGCGGCACGTTGGCCGCCTCCAGCGCCTTGCGGATGTGGTCGAGCGCGGCATTGGGGTTGCCGTCTTGCAGCTCGATGCTGGCAAGGTGGTTCTCGATCTCGGCGATCTTGAACTTGTCATCCACCGCGGCGTAGAGCTTGGCGGCGTCACGCGCCCGGTCGCGACTGCGGTACAGGTCGGAGCGGCGGAAGTCGAGGCGGCTGCCCGCGAAGAGCAACCATCCCTGGAGCGTGCGGTCTTCCTTCTCGGTGGCCCAGGCCAGGGCCTCGCCGATCACCTTCTCGGTCTCCTCGACGTTGCCCTGGTTCACCATCCGCTCGATCAGGTTGAGGTACACCGTGCGGCGCAGCGGGTCGGGCCAGGCCACGGCGCCGAAGTGCTTGGTGGCGTCGAGCGACATGCCCCAGGCCTGGATCTCGTCCTGGCCGAGCGCCATGCTCCGCAGCAAGTTCGCCCGCTGTCCCGCGCCGTGCTCGGCGTACACCCGCGCCGTCTTCACCGCGAAGGCGTGGCCGCGCGGCGCGAGCACTCGCTCCATGAAGAGGCCCACGCGCCGGCCGATCTCCTTGTCCTCATCGGACTGGTGAGCGGCGATCACCGCCTCGCGGAACAGCGGCTTGTGGAACTGGTAGAGCCAGGTGCCGAAGCCCTGGTGGAACTGGTCTTCCTTCACGAGCCCCTTGGCCGCGTCGAGCAGGTCGTCGACGCTGTCGCGCTCGTAGCCGGCCATGTCGGCCACCAGCCCCGACGGGAACTGCACGCCGAGCAGCGCCGCGAGGTGGAACACGCGGTCGGCATCGGCGGCCCCGGCGTGCTTGCGACCCCCTTCCTTGGGCGGGCCCGACGGCGGGTCGAGCTCGTCCTCTTCGATCTGGGTGGGGACCAGCGACAAGAGCGAGGCGCCCTCGAGCGCGTCGCCCAGCTTGCCGGCGCCGTCGAGGTAGTCGATGAGCTCGCCGATGTACCCGGGACGCCCGCCGGCCAGCTCGGCGATCCGGGCGGGCGCGGCCAGGTCGAAGTTGCGGCTCTGCGCGTAGGCCGCCACGTCGTCGCCAGTCCAGGGCTCGAGCGCGATGCGCACGAGCTCGTCCTTGCGACGGTCGAGCAGGTCGAGCCAGGGGGCAGGCATGTAGGCGCGGGCGGCCTCGTCGACCGTCTCGGTGCCGAGCACCGCGAGGATCCGGTGCTGCTTGCGTCCCTCGATGAGACCGTCGAGCGCCACGAAGGGCGCCACGGTGTGCAGCACGTGGATGTTCTGCACGTCGAGCACCGTCAGCATCTTCTTGGAGATGGCGCTGACGATCTCCACGAAGGCCGCGAGCGGGTTGTCGGCGGGAACCGCGAGCTGGATCTGCTGCGCGCCGGCCTGCGGCACGTTCTTCTTGAGCCCGTCGATGAACACGGTGAACCAGCTCTGGACGCGCTTGGGATGCTGGGGGAGCTGCGCGTTGAGGATCACCTCCACCTTGCCCCGGAGAGTGGCGTCGCGATACAGCGGCGTACACAAACCGGCGTACAAGGTCATCAGGGCGCGCATGCCGTCCATGTCCTCCGTCATCGGTGCGCGAATCACGAGCAGGTCGCTGTCGGCCTGCGTGGTGCGGAGGAGCTCCTGCACGATCACGCGCTTGCCGCCGCCGAGCGGAGCTTCGAGCACGACGAATCGCGCGGTGCCGTTGCGCGCGGCGTCGAGCTCGGCGCGGAGGCGGTTCAGATCGGAAGGGCGGGCGACGTAAGTGGAAGCGGCTTCGGCCACGTGGGGCTCCGGGTCAGGCTGAAAAAGGGGCCGGAAGCTATGTCCGCGTGGGGGCTTCGTCAACGATGCGCCCGGCTCCGTCGCGATGCTTGCGCCGCGGCGTCGGCGCGGGCATGCTCCCCAGCCGATGATTCTCTTCCTGCTCGCCTGCACCTCCACGCTCGCCGTGGTGGAGAAACCCCCCCGCGACAGTGGCACGGCCGACTCCGCCGACACCGCCGACACCGGCGATACCGGCGACACCGAGCCGCCGCCGGTGGACTACGACTGCGACGCGCTCCCCAGCGCCCCGCTGGAGGACAACGAGCTGACGGCGCCCCGCGGCTACCACGACGTGCTCATCTCGCCCGACGGCTACGGCTACGGCTTCGACGGCAGCTCGCTGGTGCGCTCGCCCCACGACGGCCCGCTGGAGGTCTTTCTCCCCCGGCCGGGCAACATCCAGCAGATGGACTGGCTTCCCGACGGCGACATGGTGGTGGGCGACGACGCGGCGCAGAGCATCAAGCGCATCGACAGCACCGGCGCGTCGAGCGTGATCGCCTCGGGCCTGGGCGCGGTGTACGGCGTCGTCACCGGGCCCGACGATCACGTGTGGGTGGCCAACGGCCGCTCCATCTACCGCGTCGACCCGACCACGGGCGAGGCCACCGAGTGGTCGCGACTCGGCCGTGGCGTCCAGAGCCACTCCCTGGCCTTCATGCCGGGCGACGCCCGCCTGTTCATCGGCTCCCTCGGCACCGGCATCATCTACACCGTGGCCTTCGACGAGAACTACGCGCGCGCCGGCGAGCCGGAAGAATACGCGCGGATCGACGGTAGCGGCTGGCACGACGGCGTGGCCTTCGACGCCTGCGGCAACCTGTTCGTGGCCGACTACTACACCTCGGGCCTTTACCGCGTGGCCCCCGACCTCACGGTGACCACTTTCTTCCGAGGGCGGCAGCTTCTGTACGGGCACGGCATCGAGTGGGGCAACGGCGTGGGTGGCTGGCGGGCCGACGCGCTCTACCTGCCGCAGCCGTACGACAACAACACCGTCCGCGAGGTGGTGATCGGGGTGCCATGGGCCTGGGCGGTCGAGTGAGCCCGCCTCTCGGGGTGCTTGCCGCGGAGAGCAACTGATCTTCCTCCTCGCCTGCGGTCCCGCTCTCGACGAGTCGGGCGTTGTCGATGACGCCGGCGCGATCGACGAGCCCCTGCTCGTGGCCTCGCGGGCCCAGGCGGTGCAGCCGCTGACCGGCTGGCTCCGGTGATACACTCCGCGCCGTCGGAGTCGCCGCCCGTGCTTGCTCTCTTGCTACTCGCCTGCTCGGAGTCGAAGATCCCGCCCGGATCCCAGCACTTCTCGGTCACGGTGGAAGCCGAGAGCGGTGGCTACACGGAAACCTTCGAGTACTACGTCAGCTTCGACGCCACCTCGGCCACCCTGTTCATCGGCGAGTCGGCCTTCGCCCGGGGCACCCTGTTGGGCTGCGAGTTCACCTACCAGTCGGTGGTGTTCGGTCAAACCCGGCCAGAGGGCGACGTGAAGTGGCAGCTCTACGGGCAGGCCAGCGTCGAGTCGGCCGAGGGCGACCCCTGCGTCGACGGGGAAGACGACTGGTCCGGCACCGAGTACGCCGAGATCGTGGCCAGTGACGACGAGGCCATCGAGATCGGCACCGAGTACAACATGCTCACCACCGGCAAGTACCTCGGCGACACGGAATGAACGACGGCGGCGGCGCGGCCGGTGCCATCGCCGCGCTGCGCGCCCGGGTGTCGCGGCAGGTGCGCGGGAAGGACGAGGTGGTCGACCTCGCGCTCACCTGCGTGATCGCAGGCGGGCACCTGCTCCTGGAAGACGTGCCCGGCGTGGGGAAGACCACCCTCGCCAACGCCATCGCGCTGGCCATCGGCGGCACCTTCCGCCGGGTGCAGTTCACCAGCGACATGCTGCCGGCCGACATTCTTGGCTTTGCCGTCCTCGACCAGGGACAGGTGAGCTTCCGGCCCGGGCCGATCTTCGCCAACGTGGTCTTGGCCGACGAGCTCAACCGCACCACGCCCCGCACGCAGTCAGCCCTGCTCGAGGCGATGAACGAGGGACAGGTGAGCGCCGACGGGGAAACGCGGCGCTTGCCCGACCCGTTCCTGGTCATCGCCACCCAGAACCCCCACGAGTACCACGGCACCTGGCCCCTGCCCGATAGCCAGCTCGACCGCTTCCTCGTCCGCACGGCGATGGGCTACCCCTCCCGGGAGGCCGAGCGCGACGTGCTCAGGGGCCTCTCGCGACAGGCCGCCACGGAGGGCGCGGTGATCGATCCCGCCGGGGTGCGGGCGCTGCGCGAGGCCAACGGCCGCGTGGCGGTACACGCGGAGCTCGAGGACTACGTGCTCGACATCGTGGCGGCTACCCGGGCAGCGCCGTCGTTGTCGCGCGGGGCGAGCACCCGGGGCGCCGAGGCGCTGCTGCGAGCCTCCCGTGCCCGAGCGCTGCTGGCGGGTCGCGACTTCGTGGTCCCCGAAGACGTCCGCGGCATGGTGATCCCCGTGCTGGCCCACCGGGTGATCCCGCGCGCCGAGACCGGTCCCGACGCGGCCACGGCCGCGCTCCGCGAGGTGCTCGCCTCGGTCAAGTCCCCGGTCTAGGGCGTGGGTCGCTGGCGGGACTGGTTCGGGCACTACACCGTGGTCCGGCCCACCCGCGAGGGGGTGGCGTACCTCGCCCTGCTCGTCGGCGTGCTCTTCGGCGCCGTCAACACCGGCAACAACCTCGTCTACATGGTGCTTGGCGTGCTGCTCGGCATGCTGGTGGTCGCCAACGTCGTTGCCGAGTGGAACCTCCGTGGCCTGCGGGTCGAGCGCCGCGTGCCGGGCGAGGCCTTCGCGGGCATCCCCGGGATGGGCGCCCTGGTGCTGCACAACCCCCGCCGCCGGGGCGCCGCCTACGCCATCGACATCGAGGCGCTCGACGGGGGGAGGGAACGCGCGCACGTGGAGACTTGTGGGCCGGGCGAGCGCGTCGAGCTGGCGGCGAGCTTCACCTTCCCGCGGCGGGGCATGGTGCCGGTGTCGCGCCTGCGCGTGGCCTCGGCCTTCCCCTTCGGCCTCGTGCGCCGGTGGCGCGTGGTGGATCTCCCCGCCGAGGTGCTGGTCTACCCGGCGCCGCTGTCGCGACCGGTGCCGCCCGCGCCGAGTGGCGAGGGCGACGAGCTTGCCGCCCGCGGTCGCCCCGGGTGGACCGGCGAGTTCGCCGGGCTTC
>VGRQ01000196.1 GCA_016875315.1 Deltaproteobacteria bacterium
TGTCGAGCTCCACGCCCCACCAGGTGCCCACGAGGTCGGCGAGGCCGATGCGGGGCAGGCCGAGGAACTGCGAGGCGATCATGGTGTCGAAGATGTTGCGCAGCTCGAAGCCGAAGTCGCGCTTGAGGCACACCACGTCGTAGTCGGCGCCGTGGAACACCTTGACGATGTCGCGACTGGCGAGCACCGCGCCGAGGGGGGCGAGATCGACGGCGAGAGGGTCGATCACGAAGTCGGTGTGCAGGTCGGACACCTGGACCAGGCACACCTTCTCCCGGTAGTGGTGCATGCTGTCGGACTCGGTGTCGACGCCGATGACCCTCGCTCGCGACAGGGCCGACACGCAGTCTGCGAGTGATTCGGGGGTTTCGACGAGTACGAGCGGGGTCTGTCCGAACATGAGCCGGGCGAGCTAACGCGCGACGGCGGCGATCGCGTCGATCTCCACGCGCACGTCGCGGGGCAGGCCCGACACCGCCACGGTGGCGCGCGCCGGTCGCGACTCGCCGAAGCGGCGGGCGTAGACCGCGTTCATCGCGGCAAAATCGCCCATGTCCCGCAGGTAGACCGTGGTCTTGATCACCTGCCCGGGGCCCGAGCCAGCGGCGTGGAGCACCGCGAACAGGTTGTCGAGCACGCGCTCGGTCTGCTCGGCCACGCCGCCGTCGACCACCTGCCCGGTGGCTGGGTCGAGGGCGATCTGTCCCGAGCAGTACACGAGATCCCCGTGGACGATGGCCTGGCTGTAGGGGCCGATGGCCGCGGGTGCGCCGGCGGTGGAAACCAGGTTCATGGCTCGTAGACCGCGACGTAGGGCAGGTTGCGGTAGAGCTCGCCCAGGTCGAGCCCGTAGCCCACCACGAACTCGTCGGGGATGGTGAAGCCCACGTAGTCCACGCGCACGTCGATCTCGCGGTTGCTCGGCTTGTCGAGCAACGACGCCACGCGGATGGAGCTCGGCCCGCGAACTTGCAGCGTTCGCAGCAGGTAGTCCATCGTGAGGCCGGTATCGACGATGTCTTCCACGATGAGGCAGGCCTGGCCCTCGATGCTGGCGCGGAGGTCCTGCGTGATCTGCACGGCGCCGGAGGAGGAGGTGCCGCCGTGGTAGCTGGCCACGCCGAGGAACTCCACGCGGACGTCGCCGGGGATCGCCCGGACGAGATCGGCGAGGAAGAGGAAGCTCCCCTTCAGGACGCCGATGACGGTGATCGAGCAGTCGGGGTGATCGGCCCGGATCTGCTGGCCCATCTCGGCGATGCGCGCGGCGATCCGCTCGGCGGGAATCAGGGGACGGAGCGTGGCCGACATGATGCTTAGACCCAGGAATTGTTGAGCACTTCGCCCAGGCCGCCTGCGCCGGGGACGATGTACTGGTGGTCGTCGAGGCCCGCCTCCTCGGCGGGGAGGGTGCCCGGCGCGGCGGCAAGGGCCCGCGCCGAGGAAAACGCGCGGTCGAGGCGGATCGCGTGGATGTGCACCTCCGGGTGCCGCGCGTGCACGTTGCGCACGTACTCGGGGGTGACGATGAGGTGCACGAAGACCACGCGGGCGGGGCGACCGAAGCCGGCGCGCAGGTAGTGGTCGAGCACCTCGCAGAGCGAGCCACCGGTGGCGCCCATGGGGTCGGGGATGACCAGCACGGCGCCGTCGACCGTCCCGCCGATCTTCGCGCCGGCCACGGCGCTGCCGGTGACGCTCCCGGCGTCGTTGGTCACCCGCGACACGAACATGTGGTCTTGTCGCACGCCGACGGGATCGAGCAGCTCGTTGAAGCGGTCGTAGAAGAGCTGCGACGACAGGATGCCCGCGCGGGCCACGTCGACCACCACCACCCGCTGCTCGCGCGGGATGACCAGCCCCTCGTAGGCGTGCTCGGGGTGCCTGGCGGTCATGCGCGTGGGCACGCGCGTGGCGACGGCGGCCAGCTCGGCGCTGGCCACGCGGGTGAAGAGGTACTCGAAGAGGCGCGTCGCGAGCCGGCCCACCTCGGGCTGCTGCACGTCGGGGCTGCCGAGTCGCGACAGGAGCGTGAGGGGCCAGGGCTCGCCGTGCAGCGTGACGTTGGGGCCGTAGGCGTGCGGCGTGCCCCGCGGGGGCTCCGGCGCCGTGGCCCAAGCGGAGTCAGACATCGTCGCCTCCCATGAGATCCTGGACGAGGGCCAGCGTATCCAGCAGCACGTCGAGCGTGCCCCCGGCGTAGAGCCGGCCCAGCCAGGGGACCAGTCCCTCGTTGCTCAACTCGGTGTCGGTGACGGCGGCGCGCACGGCGCTCGACTCGATCACCTCGAGCGCGGGCGTCACCAGCGCGGCGTCGTCGAGGCGATCCGCGAGCGCCGGGAGGGCGTCGAGCTCGGGGTCGGCGTCGAGCAAGGCCTGGGCGCGGTCGAGGATCTGCGCCGTCTGCGTGTCGTTGCCTGCGAGCAGGAGCGCGCGCAGGTTCTGCGCGGCGGTCCACGTGGAAGGCTGGGCCACCACCGCGTTCATCACCGGCGAGAGCGCCGCTACCGTGTCGGCATCGGTCGCGACGAGGGCGAGTTCGAAGTAGAGGTCGAGGTCGGCCGCCTCGGTGCCCGGGGGGAAGGCGGTCGTGGCCTGGCGTCCCTCGGGAGACACGAGCCCCGGCGCCGCGTCGAGGGCGCGCTCGATGAGCTCGGTGTGATCGAGGTCGCGGAGGAGCTCCTCCAGGGGCTCCACCAGCTGGTGGTCGTGCAGCGCCGACGCGGTGTCGACCACGGCGGGAATCTGCGCCTCGGTGGCGGAGAGGAAGCCGATGAGCGAGCGGAGCAGGGCCTCGGTGGACGGGTCGCTCAGCCGGTCGATGGCCTCGAGGTCGCTCACCATCTGCGCGTCGATCGCCGGGCAGACACCGCTGTCGGCCACCGCGTCGAGGATCGCGGCGGTGAGCGGGTAGCCGAGGGCGTCGCCGAGGATGTCGACTCCGCCGCTGGCGTTGTCGGGATCGAGGTTGGCGATCTGCTCGAGGATGGCGACCGAGAGGTTGCCGAGGCTCCACGTGACGTCGAAGAGCACGGCGTCGAGCTCGCAGTCGATCGACTGGTTGCCGTCGCGGAACAGGCGCAAGAGCGCCACCAGGGCGCTGTCCTCGCCGTCGTCGAGCGAACCGCCGGCGCCGTCGACCGACGCCAGGTAGAGCAGGCCGTCATCGAGATCATCGAGTCGCTCGGCCGCGTCTTCCTCGAGCAACCAGTCCTCGATGGCGTCGCGCTCGTAGTCGCCCTCGAGGATGGGCGCGGCCGCCCCGCCGAGGGCGACGAGCGCGTCTTCGGCCATCGCGGCGGAGAGGAAGTCGCGCAGGCTGTCGCCGGTGGGGCCGGGGTTGCGGTCGTTGCTCGGGTCGACCACCTCGCCGAGCACGTCGGCGACGAGGGCCGGCCAGTCGGCGAGCAAGGCGGCGAGGCCCTCGTCGGGAGCCTCGGGCAACAGCGCGAAGGTCCACAGCAGGCGAGGCGCCTCCTCGCTGCGGAGCGCGTCGGACAGCGGGGCGAGCGGCGCCAGGTCGGCGTCGAGGGTGGCGGTGGCCACCGCGCCGAGCGTGTCGCTCAGGGGGACGAGGAGGCCCGCCTCGAGCGCGCTGCTGCTGTTGATCGACACGGTGCTGCCGAGCTCGGCGGCCGGGGCCGCGTAGGCCAGCTCGAGGAGCAGCGCCGCCCCGGCGCGCAGGTCGTCGGGGTTGGCACCCGCCTCCGCCACCCCATCGACCAGCGCGGCGAGCGACAGGTCGTCGCTGGCGGCGAGGAGGGCGTCGCCCGCGTCGAGCAGCCGGAGACCGGCCAGTCCCCCGCGCACCGGGGCGTCGATCGCCGCGTCGAGCCGGGAGAGCGCGCGCAGGGTGCCCTGCCGGTCGAGGCAGTCGTAGATGGCGTGCAGCTCGGCGGTGTCGCCGCGGTCGATGCCGTCGGCGAGGTCGAAGGCGTAGCAGGGCCCGCTCGGCGCCAACTGGGTGCTCCAGTCCTGCCGCGACTCGAAGAAGGCGCAGCCGAGGAGCAGGAGCAAGGGAGCGACCTAGTCGAAGAGGTAGCGCACGCCCGCGGTACCGCTCGCCATCGGGTACAGGCGCTTGCGGTAGCGAACGCCGCCGGTGATCTCGGCGTGGAACTGCACGTGGCGGGCGAGGGTGTAGGTGCCGCCGATGCCGGTCTGTGCCTGCGCGAACTCGGTCTGGTCGGCGGTGAGGAATCCGGCTCCGATGAGGCCCACGATCACGCCCTGGAGGCTCTCCGGCTCGCCGATCACGCCGAACTGCAGGCCGGCGTCGACCACGCCCACGTGGCGACCCTCGCTGGTGCGGAGGTTGTAGGTGTAATCGCCCTCGGGCGCGACCACTGGCCAGTCAAGCTCGTAGTAGAGCCGGAACATGCCGTTGATCTTGTAGTCCTTGTCGCCCACGATGAGCTCGAGACCGCCGCCCGCGTTGGGGTTGAGCTGGTTGATGGGCTCCATCTGGGTGTATTCCCCGATCGCGTTCTCCTGGTAGTAGTAGATGCGGTCGGTGTGCATGCCGCCGGTGCCGAGGAGACCGAAGCCGCCGGCCTGGGCGAGGGGGGAGGCGGCGAGGAGGACGAGGGCGAGCATCGGGGGGGTGCTCCGGGGGAGGGAGGGACCGCGACTTGTAGCCGGGCATCGCCCTCTTCGCAAGGCACGGCACCGGCGTCTCTGATTGTAGTATGGATTACCGTATGGTGTCTTCTCTTGACGACCCACGGTGCGGAATGTCGTCGCGACCGCCCCGCGCGGATGTCGTAGGTAGCGTGACCTTGGAAATTTTCGTTTCTAAGTTGTTGATTTTACATAGATTTGCGAATTTTGCGATCATCCGTCAACGAGGCGATGGGTCGGTGACCTAGGCACTAGGCCCATGATCGTGGGGTCGCGGCCCTTGCGCTCGTAGATCGTTTTTGCTACTTCTGCGATGCCGGCTCGCGGTCGCCTGCTGCGAAACCGGTCAACCAATCCGTCCCCACACCTCAGAAGGAGTTGCACATGAACAAGAAGGAGATGATCGCGAAGCTCGCCAAGAACACCGGCCTGTCCCAGGCCAAGGCGGGCGAGGTCCTCAATGCCATCTTCGGCGCCGACAAGGGCAAGGGCATCATCGCCACCGAGCTGGATGCGGGCAAGAAGGTCACCATCCCGGGCTTCGGCACCTTCGGCTGCAAGAGCCGCTCCGCCCGCACCGGGACCAACCCGGCCAACGGCAAGAAGATCAGCATCTCCGCCAAGAAGTACGCCTACTTCAAGGCTGGCAAGACGCTGCGCGAGCGCGTCTCGAAGTAGACCTGCGGTCGCCGGGAACGGGCTCGTTCCCGTCCCGGTTCGCGGCGCCGTCGGGCCTGGCCCGGCGGCGTCGTCGTTTTTAGGTGCGTTCTAGCGCGCCGCTTGACAGGACAAGGCCGAGGCGGGGCCTGGTTCAGTCGCCGGAGTCGTCGCCACCGCTGTCCTCGCCACTGTCGCCGGTGTCGTCGCCCGCGTTGCGCTCGACCAGCAGCGTACTGGCTGGCGACTGGCCATGCACGTTGGTGATGGTCACGCCGTAGCTCCCGTCGGCGATCATCGGCACGGCGAACACCACGCTCTCCACGCACTCGGCGCAGTCTGCCGCGCAGGCGTCGCAATCGTCGCAACTAGTACACGCGCTCTTCTCGCGGCACTGGTCGCAGTCGTCGCAGCCCGGCCGCTGCACCTCGCTGACGGTGGCCTCGGTGGCGCCGACGCGGACGACGGTGTCCTGCACGGTGGTGAGGGCGCGCGCCGTGGCGGCGACCGCCTGTCCCGGGGCGGCGGTGGACGGGTTGAGCACGGGCGTGCCGAGGTCGCAGTGCAGCGTGTATGCTTCGGAGTCGTCCTCGCAGCCCACGCCGAGCACGAGGGGGGCGAGGAGAAAGGCGAGGAACATCGGGGCTACCACTCCGAGGTGAGCAAGTCTTCGGTCGTCTTCTGGCCGGCCTCGGCCACCTCGCCGCCGGGTACCGTCCCGGGGAGGAAGGGCATCGAGCGGCCGCCGCTCATCGGCCGTCCCGTGGCCTCGTCGATCCCCGCCCACACCACGCTGCCGTGGGCGGAGAAGCGGCCCGCCTGGTCCTTGGGCACCGCCTTGCGCGTGTAGTCCATCCAGATGGGCAGCGCGGTGTGGCCGCCGGTGGCGGTGGCCCCCAGCGTCTTCGGCTGGTCGTAGCCCACCCACACGGCGGTGAGCACGCTCGGCGAGTAGCCGACGAACCAGGCGTCGCGGTTCTCGTTGGTGGTGCCCGTCTTGCCGGCCACGGGGAGGCCCAGCTGGGATGACTTCGCCGCGGTGCCCGCCGTGGCCACCTCGACGAGCAGCCAGTGCGTGATGTCGGCCACCGCCGGGTCGAGCACCTGCGGCCACTCGGCGGGCGGCGTGTACTGCTCGAGCACCTTGCCGTCGCGGTCGATCACCCGGTCGATGTAGTGCGGGTCGACCTTTCGCCCCCCGGTGGCGAAGGCGCTGTAGGCCCGCGCTACCTCGGGGATGGTCAGCGAGGCGCTGCCGAGGCCCATGGAGAGGTCGACGTCCATGTGCGACTCGATGCCGAGGTTTCGCGCCAGCTGGTAGACGGGATCGAGGCCGATCACGTCGAGCACTCGCACGGTGACGACGTTGCGGGACAGGGCCAGCGCGCGGCGCAGCGTGATGTCGCCGAGGTAGTCCTCGCCGTAGTTCGCTGGTTTCCAGAGCTGGTTCTTCAGCGTGTTGTAGATGAGCGGCGCGTCCTGGACGATGGTGCCGGTGGTGAACTTCCGCGACTCGATGGCGGCGGCGTAGACGATGGGCTTGAAGGTCGACCCCACCTGCCGCTCGGCCTGGGTGGCCCGGTTGAACTGGGTGTCCTTGAAGTCGACCCCACCGACCATCGCCAGCACGGCGCCATCGTCGAGACGGTAGCTCCACAGCGCGCCCTGGATGAGCGGCTCCTGGAAGAGCGACACCGCCACGTAGGGGCCGTCGCCGGCGTCCTTGTAAGTCTTAAGCGCCTCGGTGGCGCGGAAGTCCCGGGCCTCGACCTCGACGGTGATCACGTCGCCCGGCCGGAACGCGGTGTTGAGGTCGTCGATGCGGCGTCGCGACGTCGTCTCGCCCTCGGCCACCGGGTGCGCCCAGGTCGTCCACGACAGGGGAATGATGCCCTTGACGCCGCCGAGGTCGACGAGGGCGTGCTTCTTCTGCACGTCGGTGACGACGGCGGTGTACCACTCGCCTTCCACCACCTCGCCCAGCTTCTTCGTGAGCGCGGCGATCTTCTCGGTGACGGCGCTGCCCTCGAGCTGCTCGCTGGCCCCGCGCCACCCGCCGATCTTCTCCTCCGCGTCGCCCACTCCCGCGGTGACGGCACGCTGCGCCTCCTGCTGCAGGGCAAGGTCGCAGGTGGCGTGGACCACTAGGCCATCGTTGTACACGCGCTCCTCGCCGTACCTGGCCACGAGGTCGCGCCGGATGTGCTCGGTGAACCACGGCGCCTTGAGCAAGAACTCGTTCTTGCGGGCCACGATCGTGAGCGGCTGGTCGAGCGCGGCCCGGGCGGTGGCGGCGTCGATGTAGCCGTTCTCGGTCATCTGCGTGAGCACGTAGTCCTGTCGCGACTTCGCCTTCTCGAAGTGGCGATGGGGGCTGTAGTCGCTCGGCCGCTGCGGCAGCCCCGCGATCATCGCGCTCTCCGCGAGGTCGAGCTCCCCCACGTGCTTGCCGAAATACACCCGAGCCGCCGCCTCGACCCCGTACGCGCCGGAACCCAGGTAGATCTGGTTCAGGTAGAGGTAGAGGATGTGCTCCTTGTCGAAGGTGGACTCGATCCGCTTCGCGAGGAGGACCTCCTTGATCTTGCGGGTGAAGGTCTTCTCGTTGGTGAGCAGGAAGTTGCGCGCCACCTGCTGGGTGATGGTGCTCGCGCCCTGGGCCTTCTTGCCCTTCATGGCGTTGCGGCCCACGGCGCGGACGATGCCGAAGTAGTCGATGCCGCCGTGATCGTAGAAGGCCGCGTCTTCGGCAGAGATGAAGGCCTCGAGCAGGTGCTTCGGCATCGCCGACAGCTCCACCACGTAGCGGCGCTTCTGGTAGATCTCCCCCATCAGCTCGCCGTGGTGGTCGTACACCACGGTGACGGTGGGCGGCCGGTACACCTCCAGCGCCTCCACCGAGGGGAGGTCGCGACCGTAGTAGTAGGCGACCCCGGCCACGGTGGCCGCGCCGAGGACGAGCACCGCGAGCGCCAGGCCGGTGCCTCCGGCGAAGAGCCCCGCGGTCCAACGCCACAGGCGGCCACCCTTATTCTTTGGAGGGGGAACCTTGGCCTTGCCCGTGCGCTCGGCCGGGGGGACCGGGCCGCGCGCGGGCGCTCGCGACGTCGGCGCGCGAGAGCTGCTGGCAGGCGCGCTCGACGAGCCCCCGCTCGACGAGACTGGCGGC
>VGRQ01000197.1 GCA_016875315.1 Deltaproteobacteria bacterium
CGCGACCCTGCACTCGGAGGCCGATCGGGTAGGACGCGCGCTGGCCACCGTGGCCGAGGTTTGCGGGCTCGACGGTCCGCCGTGGCGCATCGAGTGTTTCGACAACAGCAACCTCCTCGGCCAGGAGCCCGTCGCGAGCCAGGTTGTCTTCATCGACGGGCGACCGTCGCGCAAGGACTACCGGCGCTACCACGTCAAGTCCGTGGTGGGCGCCGACGACTACGCCACCATGCGGGAGATCATCGGGCGCCGCATGCGGCGCGCCGCCGAGGAGGGCGAGTTTCCCGACCTCGTGGTGGTCGACGGCGGGCGGGGCCAACTTGGCGCCGCGATCGACGCGCTGCGCGAGCTGGGGCTCGACGACCAGCCGATCATCGGCCTCGCCAAGCCGCGTACCGAGCATGCCCGCGGGGTGCGAGATGCCGTCGACAAGATCATCGTCCCCGGGCGCCCGGAGCCCGTTATCCTGCGTCACGACGATCCCGGTCTCCGCCTGCTCCAGCACCTGCGCGACCAGGCCCACGAGACCGCCATCGGCTTCCACCGCAAGACGCGCTCCAAGGCGCGGATGCACTCCCAGCTCGACGACATCCCCGGCATCGGGAAGGCCCGGCGCCTCGCGCTCCTGCGCCACTTCGGCTCGCTCACCGCGCTCAAGTCGGCCGAGGTCGGTCAAATAGCCGAGGTTGAAGGCTTGGGACCAAAGGTTGCCGCGCGCATTTTTGCGGCTCTCCACCGCCGCGACGGCGAGTCGCGTTAGACTTCGCGGCGGAGACGATCCCCATGATGCTGTTCATTTCCCTGCTCGCCTGCGGCGACGCCGCCCAGGACACCTCGGCCGGCGACACCGCCCACGAGCACTTCGACGCGGCCAGCTTCTTCGACGGCTCATGCGCGGGCTGCCACAATGCCGACGGCTCCGGCGGTATCGACATCAGCGGCACCCCCAGCGCCGATCTCACCGCCCGCGTGCCGGCGATGAGCGACGACGAGATCGCGACCGTGGTGACCGAGGGCAAGGGCACGATGCCGGCCCAGCTCTCCACCGACGACGAGGTGGAGCACATGATCGAGTACCTGCGCGCGACTTTCCCCTAGTTCGCGCGGGCGGGCTCGCCCCCGCCTCCGAGGCCTCGCCGGGCAGCCGGATCAGGCCAGCTTCACGTCCGCCACCGGTACCCACTCCGGCGCGGAGCCGTCGTCCCAGGCCACCTCGTAACGGGCGCCATCGAAGCCACGGACGGTGGCCGACCAGTAGCCACCGCCGCGCCACTTGGCCTGCACGCGCTGGCCCATGGCGAAGCCCTGGCCGGGAACCATCCCGCCCATCATGCCCGGCATCTGGCCAGGCATCATCCCGGGCATCGCCTGCATTCCCGGCATCATCCCCGGCATCATCCCCGCCACCTGGCCGGGCATCATCCCCGGCATCGCCTGCATCCCCGGCATCATCCCCGCCACCTGGCCAGGCATCATCCCGGGCATCGCCTGCATCCCCGGCACCATCCCCGGCATCATTCCCGGCATCATCCCCGGCATCGCCTGCATCCCCGGCATCATCCCCGGCATCGCCTGCATGCCGTAGGGGGTGCCGATCACCTGCAACGTGGCGATCGCGCAGTAGTTGCCGCCGTGGTTGTCGAGACAGGTGATGCGCAGGCCGGTGGCGAGCACCGGTTGCGCCATGGGGATGGTGGTGGTGGTGCCCCGGTGGCACATGCCTTGCGCCGCGAGCATGAACATTCCCGGGTTCTGGGCCGGCGCCACCTCGATGTGTACCGTGCGCGGCGCGCTGGTGTCGTAGCCCGGCACGGCGGCGTCGATCACCACGGCCTCGATCATCGCCGGGGCCTGGAGTTGCAGCACGAAGACCTGCGGCCAGGTGGGCGAGGCGGGCGAGCACCAGTAGGTGCCCGGCGCGGAGTCGAACAACTTGTCGACCGAGTAGCTGGCGCTGTACTCGGGGGGACGGCTCACCACGACGACGGGTAGGGGCATGCCCATGACGGCTCTCCAGGGTGGTAACGAATCTGTATCGCGGAACCCCTCGGCACATGAGTCGAGCGCCTCGCGACTTGCGCGCCGGCACGCGCGCGCGACAAGATGCCAACGCCGAGGACTCTGTCGATGCGCGTGATGCTGATCAGGCCGCCTGCGAAACACACCGTGGAATCCGAGGTGCCCGAGGCCGTCTCCGCGGAGAACCTCAGCTACCCGCCGCTGGCGTTGATGGCGATCGCCCAGGTGCTGCGCGACTTCTCCCAGCACGAGGTGACCATCCTCGACGCCCAGCTCGACGACCTCGACTACGACGTGATGGAGGCGAAGATCCGGGAGTGGAAGCCCGACGTCGTCGGCGTCACCGCGTTTACGGTGCAGCTCGTCGACGTGCTCAAGACGGTGCAGACCGCGAAGAAGGCCGGGGCAAAGTATGCCGTTGTCGGTGGTCCCCACGTGTCGGACTTCCCGCGCGAGTGCGTGGGGCTCCCGGGCGTCGACGCGGTGGTGAAGGGCGAGGGACAAAAACCGATGCTCGACCTCTGCGACGCCTGGGCGCGCGGCGACACCGCCAAGGGCATCGCCGGCACGATGGCGCACCCCGACGATCCCGTCCCCGAGCAGGACGTGTACTTCTCCAACAACCTCGATGACTACCCGGTCATCGACCGCACCCTCGTCGACTACAAGCGCTACTACGACGTGATGGGCAAGGGCGGCATCTTCACCACCCTCATCAGCTCCCGCGGCTGTCCCTACCGCTGCACCTTCTGCAACACGCCGCGCCACCGCTACCGCGTGTCGAGCCCGGGACGGGTGTGCGACGAGATCAAGGCCTGCCTCGACCTCGGCATCGAGGAGTTCTACTTCGTCGACGACACCTTCAACATCACAAACCAGCGCGTGATCGACCTCTGCGACGAGATCCTCGAGCGCGGCCTGAAGTTGCGGTGGACGGTGCGCTTCCGCGTGAAGGGCGTCACCCGCGAGTTGCTCGAGAAGATGAAGGCCGCTGGCTGCCAGCGCATCCAGTTCGGCGTGGAGCAGGGCACCGAGGAGGGGCTGTTGCGTCTCAAGAAAGACGTGACCGTTCGCGAGATCGAGAGCGCCTTCCGCCTCTGCCGCGAGGTGGGCATCAACACCGTGGCCTACTTCATGATCGGCACGCCGGTGGAGCGCTCGCGCGACGACGTGATGGACACCATCGCCTACTCCATCAAGCTCGATCCCGACTTCGTGATGTTCAACGTGCTCACCCCCTTCCCCGGAACCACGCTCTACGACGAGGGCCTGCGCGACGGCGTGCTCGACCTCGACCCGTGGACGCAGTTCATGAAGAACCCCAGGGAAGACTTCAAGGCCCAGGTGTGGGACGAGCACTTCAGCCGCGCCGAGCTGCGCGAGATGCTCGATATCGCCTACAAGAAGTTCTACTGGCGCCCGAAGTTCGTGGCGCGCAACATCACCCAGATCCAGTCCCCACGTGACTTCATGCGGAAGGCCAGCGCTGGCCTGCGCATGCTCGTGGCTTAAGTCCCCCGGTCGAGAGAGGTCCCCCCGCATGGTCGCAACCCCCGAGAGCGTGTCGCCAGGCCCCAAGCCGGGCCAGAAGCGCTTCACCGTCGTGTTGATGACGATCTACTCCGTGGAGAACGCTGGCATCCGCTACGTCTCCGCTGCCCTGGCCCGCGAGGGCATCGACACCCACGTCGTGTTCCTGCGCGACTGGCGCCACAACATGCTGGAGATGCCCACCGAGAAGGAAATCCAGATGGCGCTGGGCGTGATCCGCGACAAGCAGGCCGACCTCGTGGGCGTGGGCTTCATGTCGTCGCTGTTCCCGATGGCCAAGGAGGTCACCCGCCGCATCAAGGACGCTTTCCCGCGCACGCCGATCGTGTGGGGTGGCATCCACCCCACCTCCTGCCCCGAGGAGTGCATCCAGCACGTGGACTACGTGTGCGTGGGCGAGGGCGAGGAAGCGGCGATCGAGCTCTGCACCCGCCTGCGCGACGGCGGCGACGACACCAACATCGCCAACATCTACGCCAACAAGAACGGGAAGATCCACGTCAACAAGCCGCGTCCGCTCATCAAGGACATGGACTGGCTCCCCTACCCCGACACGCGCGACGAGAACAAGTACTACATCGAGGCCGACAAGATGACGATCGAGGAGCCGTGGAAACGCGGCGCCGAGTACCGCATCTACTTCAGCCGCGGCTGCCCCTACAACTGTTCGTATTGCTACGTGAGCATCCTCCGCGACGTGTACGACGAGAAGGGCAAGGAGTTCTACCGGGCGCGCTCGGTGGAGCACATCCTCGGCGAGCTCGAGCACATGAAGCAGACCTTCCCCAAGGTGGCGCGCATCAAGGTCGACGACGACACCAGCTTTGCCTTCGGCCAGCAGTGGATGGACGAGTTCCTGGCGAAGTACCCCTCCCGCGTGGGGATTCCCTTCGAGTGCCTGCTCATCCCGCCCATGCTCCGCGAGGACATGCTCTGGAAGCTCAAGGAAGCGGGCCTCATCCGCGTGCAGACGGGCATCGAGTCGGGGAGCTCGAAGGAATCGAAGGAGATCCACAACCGTTCCCCGGGCAACCAGGCGATCCTCAAGTTTGGAGAGTTCAACAAGAAGCTCCAGATGGACATCGTCTACGACGTCATCATCGACAACCCCTACGCCACCGAGGAGATGAAGCTCGAGACGGCCGAGTTCCTCCTCGAACTGCCGCGGCCGTACTCCATCTACTTCTACTCGCTCAACTACTTCCCCCACACCTCGCTCACCCGCAAGATGCTGGCCGACGGCCTGCTCGACCCCAACGAGGTGGAGGGCCGCGCCACCAAGTCGTGGAAGCAGTTCCGCGTGTCGATGGACTGGCCGCGCTCGGATGAAGACCGTTTCTACCTGGCGATCTACTGCCTCGCCTCGAAGAACTTCGTGCCCAAGTGGTTCATCCGCAAGCTCATCGACGAGCGCGAGCACTGGAAGAAGCCCGAGAACGTCGACAAGGTGTTCTACCTGGCCTGGGGCACCAACTACCTGCGCATGGCCCACGTGGGCTTCCAGTACTGGCGCCGCGGCGAGCTGACCTGGTTCAAGGTGAAGCAGTACGGCAACCTCAAGAAGATGATCAGCCAGTAATCATGGGACTACGCGACAAGATCCGAGGTGTCGTCCAGAAGGCGCTCACCGGGGGCGGTGGCCCCTCCTCGCCGAAGCCAGCGGCTTCCGCGCCGCCGGCGCCGAGCGTCGGTGCTCCCCCGGCCCCGGTGGCGGCGCCCGAGGCCGCCGACAAGCCCTGGTACCTCCAGGGCACCGACAGCGAGGGCGTGGAGGGCTGGGACCAGACCAACCCCGGGGCCGAGCCGGGGAAGACCAACTTGCGGGACTGAAGCGCTAGCCCGCGGGATTGCTCGCGCGGCTCGCGGCCCACGAGCGGACCTGGCGGGAAAACTCGGTGAAGTCGTCGAGGCCCTCGTTGACTGCGGTGAAGACCACCTCGCGATCGAGGTCGAGGTAGCCGTGAACGAGCACGTTTCGGAACCCCGCGACCCCCCGGAACCGGCGCGCGAAGTCGGCGCCGAGCACGCCTGCCTCGGCGAGGTGGTCGAAGGCTGCGGTGTAGTCGCCCGGCTCGCGCCCGAGGCGCGAAGCCAAGTGCACGGCCACGTCGATCGCGTTCTGGGCGCAGAGTTGGAGTCCCCGTTCCACGGCCCAGGCCTCGTCGAGCCCAGCCAGCGTCAAGCGATCACGTCCGGCGTGGGTACGAAGCTGGGCAACGAAGCGGTCGAGCGCATCGAGGTGGCGCAGGACGACCGCGAGATCAGGTTCGCTCACGCGGCCCTCGCGCGGCAGGCCTGCCAGTCGAGCCAGCGCGAGCGGGCCTGTAACTCACGCTCTGATGTCGCGACACGGTCTCGCGAGACAACCAAGCTCCCATCTCGCAGTACGCGGTGGTAGAGCAGGGGCGTCGCCCGGTTGAGGATCGCGACATCCACGTCGTTGCGACCAAGCGCCTCCACGAGGCGGGTGTTGATGCTCGCCGCCCAGCCCCACGGGAGCGGCACGGCCGCCGCGGGGTCAAGGAACACGGCCACGTCGATGTCGCTGCCCGCGCGGGCCTCGCCGCGTGCCACGGAGCCGAACACGTACGCATCCAAGACCGCCGGCTCGGCGGCAAGAGCGCTCTCGATCAAGGCGGCGAGCGAGGGTTCCACCGGCACAGTGTATCCCTCGTCGTCGGCGGGGAGTGGCTACTCGAAGCCCGGCGCGTAGCCGGCCACGCGCGCCCTCACACCCGCCAGTCGATCTCCGGCTCCCCTCGCCCGCGCAGGTGCGCGTTCACCCGCGAGAAGGGTCGCGAGCCGAAGAAGCCCGCGTGGGCCGACAGGGGCGACGGGTGCGGGGACTTCACCACGAAGTGTCGCGACAGGTCGACCTTGGCGGCCTTGTCGGCGGCGGATCGTCCCCAGAGCACGAAGGCGATGCCCTCGCGACGGCTGGCGACGGCGCTCACCACCGCGTCGGTGAAGCTCTCCCAGCCATGCCCCTTGTGGCTGTTGGCCTGGTTCTCGCGCACCGTCAGCGTGGCGTTGAGGAGGAGCACCCCCTGCTCAGCCCAGCGACTGAGGTTGCCATGCGAGGCCGGCGGGATGCCGAGGTCGGCGTGGAGCTCCTTGTAGATGTTGGCCAGCGAGGGCGGGATGTCGACCCCCTCGCGCACCGAGAAACACAGCCCGTGGGCCTGCCCCGCCCCGTGGTAGGGGTCCTGCCCGAGAATCACCACGCGCACCTTGGACAGCGGCGCGTGGTTCATCGCCGCGAAGATCTCCGGCCCCGGCGGGAACACGCGGAAGCGCCGCTTTTCCTCCACGAGGAAAGCGCGAAGTTCCTGCATGTAGGGGCGCTCGAACTCGGGGGCGAGGGCCTCGAGCCAGTCCTCGGGAAGCTGGGGGCGGCGGTCAGCCATCGCGGCCGTCGTATAGCTTGGCGGATGCGCTGGCTCCTGCTCGCCCTCCTCGCTGCCGCCTCCCCGGCCCTCGCTGCGCCGCCGAAGCCGCCCGCCGCCGTGGTGGACCCCTGGTCGGCGATGATCGAGAAGACCACGCCCGCGGTCGTCTCGATCGACGTCGTGAGCACACGCGCGTTCGACACCGAGCGCGCCGGGCACAGCTACGCCACCGGCTTCGTGGTCGACGCGGAACGCGGCATCATCCTGACGAACCGCCACGTGGTGGAGCCGGGGCCCGTGCGCAGCGAGGCCATCTTCCAGGACCAGGAGGTCGTCCCGCTGCGGGCGATCTACCGCGACCCGGTCCACGACTTCGGCTTCTACCAGTTCAACCCGGCTGATCTCGAGTACATGAAGCTCGTTGCCCTCCCGCTCGACCCGTCGCGAGCCAGGGTGGGGACCGAGATCCGCGTGCTCGGCAACAACGCGGGCGAGAAACTCTCCATCCACACCGGCACCATCGCCCGGCTCGACCGCGACGCGCCCCGCTACTCCTCCACCGGCTACAACGACTTCAACACCTTCTACATCCAGGCCGCCGCGGGCACGACCGGCGGATCCTCCGGCTCGCCGGTACTCGACATCGACGGCACCGTGGTCGCGCTGAACGCGGGCGCGCGTCGCGACAGCGCCGCGAGCTTCTACCTGCCGCTCGACCGCGTGGTGCGGGCGCTCGACTACGTGCGCCGGGGCGAGCCCGTGCCCCGGGGCAACATCCAGGCCGTGCTCGGCTACACCGCCTACGACGAGCTCGACAGGCTGGGCCTGAGCGACGCCACCGAGGCCGCCGCCCGCCGGCGGAACCCCGAGGGCAAGGGCCTCCTCGTGGTGCGCGAGGTGCTGCCCGGCGGCCCCGCCGACGGCCGGCTGATGGTCGGCGACGTGCTGGTGAGCGTCAACGGCGCGCCTGTCGACGCCTTCATCCCGGTGGAGGCCGCCCTCGACGACAACGTGGGGCGCTCGGTGAAGTTCGGGATCGAGCGCGGCGGCAAGGCGATGGACGTCGATCTGAGCGTGGGCGACCTGCATGCCACCGCCCCGAGCGAGTACGTGGAGTTCGGCGGCGACATCCTCCACGCGCTCAGCTACCAGCAGGCGCGCAACTACAACGTGCCCGCGCAGGGCGTGTACGTGGCGAGCACCGGCTACAGCCTCAAGCACGGCGGCGTGCCCGAGGGCGTGCGCATCGACAGCGTGGGCGGCACGCCCGTGCCCGACGTCGACACGCTGTGGCGCGTGTTGCAGGCCCTCCCCGAGCACGCGCGCGTGGAGGTGCGCTACACCGCGATGTCGGAGGCACGGCGGCAGCAGGTGGCGGCCATCCTGGTGGACCGCACCTTCTTTCCCATGCGTCGCTGCGCGCGCGACAACGCGACGGGTCGCTGGCCCTGCGT
>VGRQ01000198.1 GCA_016875315.1 Deltaproteobacteria bacterium
CCCCGGCACCGGCGGCGAGTTGCAGCTGCGCTTCCTCGGCTGGGGCCGCGAGGGGGCGCTGGAGCCCGTGGCCGACGTGGAGCCGGAGATCGGCGCCTGCACGCCCGAGATCGCCCCCGATGGCAGCTGCGGCCGGCAGCTGGAGTACAACCACGGCAGCGCCATCGCGTGGTGGGCCAACACCGCCGCCGGCCTCGAGCAGGGCTGGGACCTCGCCGACAGGCCCGCGGGCGAGGGCGCGCTGGTCCTCGAGGTGGAGGTCGAGGGCGCCGAGATCAGCGGCGACGAGTGGGAGCTCGAGTTCGCCACCGCCACGCGGCACTACCGGTACTCCGCCCTCTCCGCGTGGGACGCCGACGGCAACGAGCTGCTCGCCTGGTTCGAGGTGGAGGGGAGCACCATCCGCATCCTCGTCGACGACACCGCCGCCACCTGGCCGGTGATGGTCGACCCGCTCCTCACCAGCGCCACCACCACGCTCAACGGCGAGAACACCAGCGACAACTTCGGCTACGCCGTCGAGGCCGCCGGCGACGTCAACAACGACGGCTACGACGACCTCGCCGTGGGCGCCTACGGCTACTCCTCCAGCACGGGGCGGGTGTACGTCTTCCACGGCTCGGCTTCCGGGGTCTCCACCACCGCCGCCACCACGCTCGATGGCCCCGCGTCCAGCGCCTACTTCGGCGCCGCCACCCGGGGCGCGGGCGACGTCAACGGCGACGGCTACGACGACTTGATCGTGGGCGCCTACGGCTACAGCTCCTCGGCCGGCGCCGCGTATGTGTACTACGGGTCGTCGTCGGGCATCACCACGTCGGGGGCGGTGACGGTGAGCTCCATCAGCGGGGCCGGCACCGAGTTTGGCCGGTGCGTGAGCGGCGCGGGCGACGTCAACAACGACGGCTACGACGACGTGGTCATCGGCGCCGACAAGTACAGCACCGACATCGGCCGCGTGTACGTGCTGCACGGCGGCGCCGGTTCCCTCGACACCACCGCCGACACCACCATCGGCGGGGGGAGCACCAGCTACTTCGGCTTCGCCTGTGACTCGGCGGGCGACGTCGACAACGACGGCTACGACGACATCGTGGTGGGGGCCTACGGCTACTCCAGCAACAAGGGGCGGGCCTACGTCTTCCACGGCTCGTCCAGCGGCGTGAGCGGCACCGCCACCAGCACCTTCACCGGCGGCGCCAGCAGCTACTACCTCGGCTACGACGTGGCCGGCCTCGGCGACGTCAACGGCGACGGCTACGACGACGTGGCCATCGGCATGCACGGCTACGTGTCCTACACCGGCCGCGTCCGCGTCTACCATGGCGGCGCGAGCGGGGCCGACACCACGGTCGACGCCGATCTCACCGGGAGCACCGCCGGCTACTACTTCGGCTTTGGCATCGACGGCGCCGGCGACGTCGATGGCGACGGCTACAACGACGTGATCGTGGGCGAGCGGCTCTACGGCGGCAACACCGGTCGCGCCTACCTGTACACCGGCTCCTCGAGCGGCGTGTCCACCACCGCCGACACGGAGTTGCCGGGCACGTCCGGTTCCCAGTTCGGGCGCTCCGTCGGTGGCCTCGGCGACGTCAACGGCGACGGCTACGGCGACGTGGGCGTGGGCGGCAACACGCTCACCACGTCCACCGGTCGCGCCTGGGTCTTCCACGGCTACGCCGATGCCGACGGCGACGGCTACGTGGTGGGCGGCGAGGGCAGCGACCAGGACTGCGACGACACCGACGCCAGCGTGTACCCGGGGGCCAGCGAGACCACCGGCGACGGCATCGACAGCGACTGCGACGGCGGCGAAACCTGCTACGCCGACGGCGACGGCGACGGCTACACCGACGGCAGCACCGTCGCCTCGGCCGACAGCGACTGTGGCGACGCGGGCGAGGCCACCAGCAGCGACCCCACCGGCGACTGCGACGACGGCGACGCCAGCGCCTACCCGGGTGGGACGGAGACCTGCGACGGCGCCGACAACGACTGCGACGGCACCGCCGACGACGGCGTGGGCTCCACCTGGTACGCCGACGACGACGGCGACGGCTACGGCGACGCCACCGACACCGTCACCGCCTGCACCGCGCCCAGCGGCTACGTGGCCACCGGCACCGACTGCAACGACACCTACTCGTGGATCAACCCCGGTCGCGGCGAGTCGGTGGGCAACCACTACGACGAGGACTGCAGCGGCGCGGCCACCTGCTACGCCGACGCCGACAACGACGGCTACCGCACCAGCACCACCATCATCTCGGCCGACACCGACTGCCGCGATTCCGGCGAGGGCATCACCAGCGATCCCACCGGTGACTGCGACGACACCACCGCCGCGATCAGCCCGGCCGACACCGAGATCTGCGACGCCGCCGACACCGACGAGGACTGCGACGGCGATGCCGACGATGCCGACAGCTCCACCTCCAGCGCCTCGATGACGAGCTGGTACCTCGACAACGACCTCGACGGATACGGCGACGCCTCCTCCACGACCCTGGCCTGCGACGCCGGCGCGGGACGAACCACCGACGATAGCGACTGCGACGACACCGACGCCAGCATCAGCCCCGCCGGCACCGAGGTGTGCGACGCCGCCGACGCCGACGAGGACTGCGACGGCCTGTCTGACGACGCCGACCCCAGCGTCGACGCCGGCTCGATGAACAGCTACTACGCCGACAACGACGGCGACGGCTACGGCGACGGGGCCAGCATCGAGATGTCTTGCGACGGCGCGTCCGGTGTCAGTAACGACGACGACTGCGACGACGCCGACGCGAGTGTCAGCCCGGCCGCCACCGAGACCGTGGGCGACGGTGTGGATGTCAACTGCGACGGTGCCGAGGACTGTTACGCCGACGCCGACGAGGACAACTACCGGACCAGCGACACCGTGGCCTCGGCCGACACCGACTGCGCCGATCCCGGCGAGGCGCGCGACACCACGCCCGACGGCGACTGCGACGACGGCAACGCGGTCATCTACCCGGGCGGCCTGGAAGACCCGGGCGACGAGGTCGACGGCAACTGCGACGGCGAGGAGGAGTGCTACGTCGATGCCGACGGCGACGGCTACGCCAGCGACGACGGCAGCACCACCATCTCCTCCGACCTCGACTGCGCCGACGCCGGCGAGGCCTCGAGCCTCACCCCGGGTGGCGACTGCGACGACAGCGACCCGGCCTACAACCCCGGCGCCAGCGAGACCTGCGACGATCCCGAGGACTACAACTGCGACGGCACGGTGGCCTTCACCGACATCGACGGCGACGGCTGGGCCGCCTGCGAGGAGTGCGACGACGGCAACGCCAGCGCCTACCCGGGGGCCACCGAGACGGTGGGCAACGGCATCGACGAGGACTGCGACGGCGGCGAGCTGTGCTACGTCGACGTCGACGGCGACGGCACCCGCCCCGACGACAGCACCGTGGCCAGCAGCGACGCCGACTGCACCGACGCGGGCGAGGCGAGCGACAGCGCCGTCAGCGGCGACTGTGACGACGCCGACCCGGCCTACTACCCCGGGGCCCCGGAAACCTGCGACGACCCCACCGACTACAACTGCGACGGCTCCGTGGGCGCGGTCGACAACGACGGCGACAGCTACTACGCCTGCGACGAGTGCGACGACAACAACGCGCTGATCTACCCGGGCGCCCCCGAGCTCTGTAACGACGCCGACGACGACTGCGACGGCACCGCCGACGAGGAGGCGATCGACGTCGCCACCTGGTATGCCGACGCCGACGGCGACAGCTTCGGCGACCCGCTGGTGAGCCTCGCCGAGTGCGACCAGCCGGCCAACTACGTGGCCGACATGAGCGACTGCGACGACACCAACGGCGAGATCAACCCCGTCGAGGACGACATCCCCGGCAACGGCATCGACGAGAACTGCGACGGCGAAGACGCCACCGACACCGGCGAGGACACGGGCGGCGACACCGCCGAGACGGGCGACACCGAGGAAACCGGCACCCCCGACGACACCGCACCCGTGGCCGACGACGTGGAGAACATCGCCGGCGGCGGTGGCTGTGGCTGCTCCACGGCCAACCCGGCCGCGGCGGGTGGCGTGCTGGCGGCGGGCGTGTCGGCGCTGGCACTGCTGCGACGTCGCCGGGGCTAGTTGCACCGCGCGTTCCTGCCGATGACCCGCGAGGAGGCCCAGGGCCCCCTCGACGTCATCCTCGTCACCGGCGACGCCTACGTCGACCACAACAGCTACGGCGTGGCCCTGCTCGGGCGCTGGCTCGAGGACCACGGCTTCTCCGTCGGCGTCATCGCCCAGCCCCCGTGGGACGACCCCGAGCCCTTCCGCGTGCTGGGCCCGCCCCGGCTCTTCTTCGGCGTCACCGCCGGCCAGATGGACTCGATGGTCAACCACTACACGGCGGCCCGGCGAATCCGTAACGACGACGCCTACAGTCCCGGTGGACAGGCGGGCCTGCGCCCCGATCGCGCCTGCATCGCCTACGCCAACCGCTGCAAGCAGGCCTTCCCCGGCGTGCCCGTCGTGCTCGGCGGCGTGGAGGCCTCGCTCCGCCGTTTCGCGCACTACGACTACTGGCAAGACCGCATCCGCCGGTCGATCCTGCTCGACGCCAAGGCCGACCTGCTGGTGTACGGCATGGGCGAGCTGGCCGCGCTCGAGATCGCGCGCCGCTTGCACGCCGGGCGAGGAATCGAGTCCTGTCGCGACATCCCAGGAACGGCGTGGGCCCTCGGCATGAAGACGGCCCGCCCGGCGATGAAGGTGATCGAGGCACCGAGCTTCGAGGCCTGTGCGGCCGATCCGCTCGACTTCAACCGCCTCACCGTGTTGATGTACCGGGAGAGCAACCCTGCCTGTGCCGAGGCCATCGTGCAGAAGCACGGCGACCGCGCCATCTGGTGCAACCCGCCGGCGCGGCTACTCACCACCGCCGAGATGGACCGGCTCTACGAGCTGCCCTACGCCGACGCCGCGCACCCGAGCTACCGCGCGCCCATCCCCGCCTTCGAGTCGATCCGGGGCAGCATCACCGTCAACCGCGGCTGCTCGGGCGGCTGTTCCTTCTGCGCGCTCACCCTCCACCAGGGCAAGGACGTGGTGTCACGGTCGAGCGAGTCGGTGGTCCGCGAGGCGAGGGGACTGGTGGGCAAGAAAGGATTCAACGGCGTCATCTCCGATCTGGGCGGACCCACTGCGAACATGTTTCACATGCGTTGCCAGAGCGAGGAGGCCAATGCTGTCTGCCGCCGTGTCAGTTGCCTGCATCCGGTGCGCTGCAAACACTACGGCACCGACCATGCCCCGTATGTCGAGTTGCTGCGGGAGGTCCGGGCGCTGCCCGGCATCAAGCGAGTGTTCGTCAACTCCGGCCTGCGCTACGACCTTGCCGCCCTGTCTCCTGGGTTCGTGGAAGAGATCGCCGCGAATCACGTGTCCGGTTCGCTCACCACCGCGCCGGAGCACGTGTCTCCCCGGGCGCTCGCCTACATGCGCAAGCCGGAGGTCAACGCGTTCGGCGACTTCATCAAGCGCTTCAAGGCGGCCTCGCTGGCGGCTGGCAAGAAGCAGTTCATCGTCCCCTACTTCCAGTGCGGCCACCCGGGGACGGGACCGGACGAGACCATCGAGCTCGCGCTCTACATGAAGGCCCACGACCTGCGCTGTCGCCAGGTGCAGCTCTTCATGCCCACGCCGGGGACGATTGCCACCGCGATGTTCGTGTCCGGCGTCGACCCCTACAGCAAGAAGCCGCTGTTCGTGGCGCGTGGTCACAAGGAGCGCGCCCGGCAGCGGGCCCTCTTGTTCTGGTGGAAACGCGAGGAGTGGCCGGCGGTGCGCGAGGCGCTCGTGGCCTGGGGCCGCCGCGACCTCATCGGCACCGGCCCCGGCGCGCTGGTTCCCCCGGGCCCCGCCTTCGGCAACTGGCAGCGCGGCGCGCGGCCGGAATACCGCGAGGGCATGGGCATGCAGGTGGAGCGCGCGAGCCGCCAGGAGGTCGACGAGGAACGCTGGGAAGGTCACGCGGGAGCCTGCTCGTGATCGCCCTGCTCACCGACTTCGGCCTCGCCGACCCCTGGGTGGGCGTGATGAAGGGCGTCATCGCCGGCATCGCCCCCGGCGTGCCCGTCGTCGACCTGTCCCACGGCGTCCCCGCGCAAGACGTGCGCACCGCCGCGATCCACCTCGACGCGGCATGGCGCTACTTCCCCGCGGGCACCGTCTTCCTCTGCGTGGTCGACCCCGGCGTGGGCACGGCGCGCCGCCCCATCGTCGCCCGCTGCGAGGGACGATTGTTCGTGGCGCCCGACAACGGGCTCCTCGGCCTGCTTCCCGGCCCGGAGGTGCGCCTCGTCACCGCGCCGTGGGGGCTGCCCAAGCCCTCGCGCACCTTCCACGGGCGCGACGTCTTCGCGCCGGTGGCCGCGCGCCTCGCCTCCGGTACCGCCTTCGAGGAAGCTGGCCCGGTTGTCGCCGACCATGCCCGCCTCTCGCTCCCCGAGCCCGACGGCGACCGGGGCGAGGTGATCCACGTCGATGGCTTCGGCAACCTGCTCACCAATCTCCCCGGTCGCGACGCGGGGGTGGTGGAGGTGGCCGGTCACGACGCGCCGGTGGTCCACACCTACGGGGCGGTGCCCACCGGCGCCCTGCTCGCCCACACCGGGTCCACGGGGCGACTGGAGGTGGGCCTGCGCGACGGGAGCGCCGCCACGCGCCTGCGCGTGGGGGTGGGCGCCCGGGTACACTGGCGTGGCTGAGTACGCCGTCGATCCGCGGGTCGACGGGGCGATCATCGGCGTGTCGGCGGCCTGGGTGCTCACCGCCGAGCTGGTCGAGTTCTCCGAGCCCGAGGCGCTCGACACCCGCGGGCGCGTCGACCTCGGCCTCGACCAGTCGGTCGCGGAGCACCTCCAGCTCCGCTGGTTCCTGCGCGACACCGAGGGGATCACGGCGGCGGCCACCGCCTCCGACGTGATCGCGCTCGCGACGGTCGCGGCGCCGGCCGCCTACGTGGGCCTGGCGGTGCTCCGGGTCGGCCCCGCCGAGGCGAGCATCACCCCGCTGGCCCACGCGGTGATCGGCGTGGAAGGGGGGATGGTGGCGCTGGCCGTGGCCGAGGGTTTCAAGCTCGGCGTGGGGGCGGCGCGCCCGTACGTGGCCGCCTGCGGCGACGAGCCGGATTGCTACGCGGCGATGGGCGTGCTCGACGAGGTGGTGCTCAGCGACGACGGCGAGCGGGTGGTGGCGATGACGCAGGAGGCGCGCGCGAGCTTCTACAGCGGGCACGCGAGCCTCGTGGCCGGGACGAGCTTTGCCCTGGCCCACGTGATCGCCACCGAGGGCGAGCCCTCTGTGCCCCGGGCGGTGCTGGCCTACGGCGTGGCGGCGGGGCTCACCACCTCGGTGGCGGTGTTGCGGGTGGAGGCGGCGCGTCACTACCCGAGCGACGTCATCGCCGGCTCGGTGATCGGCGCGGGCATCGGGCTCACCCTCGCCGAGCTGCACCAGCCGAGCCACCGGTTCCGCATCGTCCCGGCGGCCGGCGGCGCGGCTCTGACCGGCACCTTCTAGCGAAAACGACCGAGACCGCGGCCGTAGAGTAGGTTCATCATGCGACGGAGCATGCCCACGTCCTTCGCATTGTAGGGATACCACCACAGCTCCTTCTTCAGCCAGGGCAGGATGTCGTAGTTGACGTGCCGCGCCTCGCACATGTGGCGCAGGCCATCGTCGCTGTGGGTGTGGCCGAGACCGGACTGCTTGAGCCCGCCCCAGGGCGTCTCGGCCATGGCGGCCGAGGCGATGACGTCGTTGACCATCACCGTGCCGCAGCGGATCTGCTCGGCCACGCGGCGCCCCCGCTCGCCGTCGCGCGTGAACACGTAGGCGAGCAGGCCGAGGTGGGAGCGGTTGGCCTCTGCCACCATCTCGGACTCGCCCTGCATCTTCATCACCGGCACCACGGGACCGAAGGTTTCCTTGTTGACGATGTCCATCTCGGTCGTCACGTCGAGGAGCACCGTGGGCTCGAAGAAGTAGCCGGGCCCGTCGACCCGCCTGCCGCCGCAGGCCACGGTGGCGCCCTTGCGCACCGCGTCGTCGACCAGTCGCTCCACGATCTCGAGCTGCCGCTGGTTCACCAGTGGCCCGATGTCCACGTCGGCGCTGGCGGAGGCGTCGCCCATGCGCAGCGCCTTGACGCGCTCCACCAGCCTCGGCACGAAGGCGTCGTACACCTTCTGGTGTACGAGCAGGCGCTCGATGCTGGCGCACACCTGCCCGGCGTTGGCGAAGCCGCCCCACAGGGTCGCGTGGAGCGCGCGATCCTGGTCGGCGTCGTCGAGCACCAGCGCCGGCGCCTTGCCGCCGAGCTCG
>VGRQ01000199.1 GCA_016875315.1 Deltaproteobacteria bacterium
TGGTCGAGCGACAGGCGCACCGGCTTCCCGGTGGCCTCGGCCAGCGCCACGGCCCAGGGCTCCACCTGGGGCCAGTCCTTGGCGCCCGCGTCGCCGCCGGCGGCCATCGGCTCGATCCGGGTGACAGTCGGGCAGGCGGCTGCCAACGCCTGGATGTCGCGACACGACGTGTAGAGCACGAGGCCGTCGAGGGTGGGGACGGCGAGCGCCGCCTCCGGCTCCAGGGGCACGGTGTCGGTGGGAGCGAGGTGGATCTCGATCTCGGCGCGGTGTCGACAGGCGGCGAGGGCAGCGTCGACGTCGCCGTCGCGCCGGCGACCCCGCGCCACGGGCGCCCCGGGCTCTGGCGGCAGCGGCGAGATCTCGAGGGTGACCCCCTGGGCGAGCGCCCGCGCCTCGGCCATCGTGGGCGCGGCCACCAGCGCCACCGCCTCGCCCGGGTGGTTCACCACGCTGCCCACGTCGCGCAGCACCCGCGCGTGCCCGGCCGGGAGCGCGAGCGCCGTCACCGTCCCCCGCGCCACGGGGGCGAAGATCGGCACCGCGTGCAACATCCCGGGGCGAACGAGATCGTCGACGAAGGGCGTCTCCCCGGTCACGCGCTCCACGGCCCGGGCGTCGACCACCGGCCGGCTGGCCTCGCCGCGCTTCACCGCCGCCGCCTGCCTCATGCCGGCCAGGATCGCGGCGTAGCCAGTGCACCGGCAGGTGTGGGGCGCCAGCGCGCGGTGCAGCTCGTCGTCACTCGGCGAGGTGTTGGCCTGCAACAACGACACCGTCGACAGCGCGATCCCCGGCGTGCAGTAGCCGCAGGGCGCCGCGTCGCAGGCGGCGAGGGCCTCCGCGACCACCACCCGGTCGGACTCGGGCACGCCCGCGAGCGTGGTGATCGACTTCTCGGCGATCGACTTCACCGGCAGGGTGCAGGTCAGCCGCGCCTTGCCGTCCACCAGCACCGTGCAGCAGCCGCACAGGCCCTGGGGGGCGCAGCCGGCCTTCACCACGTACACCCCCAGTTGTTCTCGGAGCACGTCGAGGACGCTGGCCTTCGGATCGGCCTCGACCTCGGTGTCCACGCCATCCAGCAAGAATCGGTAGCTCGGCATCGGGCCGGCCTATCCGGCGCGACCCACAGCGGAGTGCCTAGGGCGTGCCGGCCGGGAAGCGGTAGACGGTGCTGTTCTCGGGCACGAGCAACAGCTCCTCGGCGGCGGCCCGGCGCCGCGTCGGGTCGTCATCGCGCAGTCGCGACACCTCCCGCGCGAGAGCCGCGTTTTCCTCGGTGATCACCGCGAGGCGACGCTCCACCTTGGCGAGGTCGGTCTCGAGCTCCCGGTGGCGGATGAGGCCGTTCTCACCCCACACCGCGAGGGCCAGGATGGTGAGCACCCCCAGCATGGGGAGCACGATCCACAGGACCCGGGAGACAAGTCGATCCATCTTGACGTGTAAAGAGTATCACGCGACCGCGCCGCGAGCTACTAGCCGAAAACAATGTCGCCACGTGCACGCCGGCTGGGGTTTCTGCTCGCCGCGGGCCTCGCCGCCGCCACCCTGTTGCCGAGCTGCGGCGCTCGCTACGTGGTGGTGAGCGCGGTGTACCAGGCCGAGATGCTGGCGCGGCGCGAGCCGGTCGACGATCTGCTCGCCAGCGGCACGCTCTCGGCCGGCGAGGAGCAGCGGCTCCGCCTGTTCCAGGAGGTCAAGGCCTTCGGTCGCGACATCGGCTTGTCGGCGACCGACAACTACAGCGGCTACTCGCGCACGTGGACGCGGACCATCTGGAACGTGTCGGCTTGTCCCCCGCTCTCCTTCGAGCCGCGCACCTGGTGGTTCCCGATCGTCGGCACCGTCCCCTACCTCGGCTACTTCAGCAACGAGGAAGCGCATACCGCCCGCGTGCGGCTGCAAGCCGAGGGCTACGAAGTCCACATGCGCGTGGTCAACGCCTACAGCACGCTCGGCTGGTTCAAGGACCCGATCCTGCCCGCGATGATGAGCTGGACCGAGCCCCAGGTGGCCGAGACGGTGCTGCACGAGCTGGCCCACGCCACGCTCTGGATCCCGGGCAGCGTGGCCTTCAACGAGAGCTTCGCCAACGTGGTGGGACAGGCCGCCGGCGACCAGTTTCTCGTCCACAAGTACGGCCAGGACAGCGCCGAGCTGGCCCTTGCGCGCGAGGCCGACGCCGACTGGCTCGCCTTCCGCGCCATCCTCCAGGGCCTCTACGCGGAGCTCGACGCGGTCTACACCGGCAGCCTGCCCGAAACCGAGAAGTCTCGTCGTAAGGAAGAACTATATGCATCCCTCGACGACCGTGTCCTGGCCAGCCCGATCAGCAACAAGGCGCGCTACCTCCAGGTGGTGCGTACCCAGGCCTGGAACAACCCCCGGCTGATGCAGTTTCGCACCTACAACTCGGGCGAGGAGGAGTTCGCGGCGCTGATGGCGGCTTGCGACGGCGACATCCTCACCTTCATCACCCGGGTGCGCGAGATCACCCGCGGGCAGCACGACCCCTTCGCGGCGCTCCGTGCCGCTGTCACGGTCCCTTGACGCGCGTACAAGAATTTTGACATCGCCAGGAATCGCGACAGCGCTGCCGCGAATCGTGGTGAAGAAAAAAACCTCAAGTGGGGTCTAAAGCCTGCCGATGAACGAATCGGGCGCTCTTTTCCCTCCCACTTCCACCGCCGGTGACGAACGATGACTCTCCCCCTCTTCGTTGGCACGCGCTTTGCTTCCTACCGTGACGCGCCCCTTCGGCGCGACGGAGGAACGTCTATGGGCTTCGCGTCCCCCTCTCTGCGGCAGGCTCCCATCGGGGAAGGCAACGTCCTCCTCAACAAGTACCTCAAGCGCATGGGCGAGATCCCGCTGCTCAGCCGCGACGACGAGGTCGAGGTGGCGCGCCGCATCGACGCGGGCGGCCCCGACTCCGAGCTGGCCAAGGCCGAGCTGGTCAACGCCAACCTCCGCCTCGTGGTGAGCATCGCGAAGCAGTACACCTACCGCGGCATCCCGCTCTCCGACCTCATCCAGGAGGGCAACATCGGCCTGATGAAGGCCACCGAGAAGTTCGACCACACGCGCGGCTTCAAGTTCAGCACCTACGCCTCCTGGTGGATCCGGCAGAGCATCATCCGCGCCGTCGAGAGCCAGTGCCGCACGATTCGCATCCCCATCTACAAGCTGGAAGTCGTCAACAAGGTGCACCAGCTCCAGAAGGAGATGTTCCAGCAGATGGGTCGCGAGCCCTCGATGGACGAGATCGCGATGAAGCTCAACATCGACATCGACAAGCTCGAGGCGCTGATGAAGCTCACGCGCGAGCCGGTGTCGCTCGACGCCCCGGTCAACGAGGACAGCGACTCCACCGTGGGCGAGTTCGTCGAGAACCCCAACGCCGAGCTGCCCAGCGCCGCCATCGAGGACGCCGCTCTCCGCGAGGAGATCGAGGAGGTGCTCGCCACGCTCTCGCCGCGCGAGGAGAAGGTGGTGCGCATGCGCTACGGCATCGGCGAGCCGATGTGCTACTCGCTGGAAGAGATCGGCGCGCAGTTCTGCCTCACCCGCGAGCGCATCCGCCAGATCGAGATCAAGGCGCTGCGCAAGCTGCGCACCTCGCGCCGCCGCCGGAACCTCGAGTCCTTCGTCGACTAAGTTGCTTGGAGGGGGGGCACCCCTGCAGGTGCCCCGCGGCGGCGACGGCGAACGCAGCGCTCGGTGCCCGCCTACCAGACGACGACGACGCCGGGCGGGATCGGCGCGCGCGGGTCGCCCGAGGGGTCGAGTTCCCTCTCGGGGAGCAGGCCGTACCGGGCCTTGAGCGCGCGCGCGACCTCGGGCGGGGTGCGGTCGGTGATGAGCACGAAGGGGTAGCGCACGCCCAGTTCATCGCCCCGGGGCGGGAACTGCACGCGCCGCACCGCGTCGGCCACGCAGGCGGCCGCCTCGTCGTCGCCGAGCGTGGCGAAGGCGGCGTGACTCTCAGTCACTAGCCCGGCGGTGCCGACGGTGAACTCGACGACCACCTCGCCGTGCGCGGCGGGAGTGCGGGCGAGGAGCGCCTCGAAGCAGGGACGAACCGGGGTCGTGGCCACCGCATCGGTGATGGCCTGGCGGTCGGCAGACGCGGCCTCGCTGGCCTGCATCTCCACCACCGTGGCCACGCCCCGCGGCGGCTCGGGCGGCACCTCCTTGGGCGCGCAGGCGAGGAGCCAGATCATCGGCGGCGTCGAGCGACCAGGAGGCCAACGGCCACCGAGGCAACTCCCGCCGCGGTCCCGCCCGCGTCGCAGCCGCAACCCGCGCCCACCTCGTCCATCATCACCGGCTTACCCGGGTCCAGCAGTTCATCGGCGGAACCGTCGCCCGGCCCGTCGGTGTCGGCACCACTGTCGCCGTCGGGCGAGCCGGTGTCGGAGGGAACGTCGGTGTCGGTGTCGTCGGTGTCGTCGTCCTCGCCCGGGAAGAGCGCGATCGAGCACCAGTCCTGCGACGAGGACAGCGAGGACGCGCAGGTGCCCTCCAGGTAGCCCTCGATGTCGGCGTGGATGGTGTAGTTGCCGTAGGGGATGCCCTGGAACTCGTACAAGCCGGCCGCGTCGACGGTGGTGGTGTCGCCCGTTTCCTCGATCCACACCGTGGCCCCCACGAGGTTGCCGCTCTCGTTGTAGATGTCGCTGTCGCGCACGAAGCCGACGATCTCGCCGGTGGGATCGCTCGTCTCCCCGCCGACGAGCGACATGTAGTAGTCCCAGTCCCAGCAGTCGCCCGGGTCGGTGTGGTGACCGGAGCCGCCGTAGCCGGAGCCGTCGGGATCGGGCACCTCGTCGTGGCCGATGATGTGCGAGCGATCGAGCGGGACGCCCTGCCGCGCGGCGATGTCGGCGGTGAGCGCCGCCGACTCCCGGTACATCGCCTCGGTGTAGTACGAGCAGTCGTCGATGTAGCCCTCGTGCTCGATGCCCACGCTGCGCAGGTTGTAGTCCCAGTTGCCGGCGTGCCAGCCCACGTCGGCCTCCCACACCATCTGGGTGATGGCGCCGTCGGAGGAGCGCACCACGTAGTGCGCGCTCGCGCCGGCGTCGCAGTTCTGGAACCACGAGTAACAACCCGAGTAGCTGCCCTGGACGGTGTGGATGACCACCATGTCGATGTCGCCCGCGCCGCGGCTGTAGTCGCTGTAGTTGCACGAGGCGGCGGCCACGAACTGGTCGTTGAGCGAGCTGTCGCCGCTCGCGGGCGGCGGCGCGCCGCGCTCGGGGTTCACCGCCTGCGGATCGACCTGGATCTCGCCCATGGGCGTGTCGGCAGCGAAGCCGTCCTGGAGCAGCTCGTAGACATACTTGACGTACATCGCCTGGTGGGCCGGCTCCTCGCGGCCGGAGAAGGCCGACACCGCGCTCTGCCAGGCGTCAAGATCAGCTCGCGACGGCAGGCTGCCGCCGTTGTGGACCCGGGCGTAGTCGGCGAGCAAGGCGGCGGCGGCCCGCACCTGGAGCGGCCAGGCGCGCGCGACGAGGTTGGGGTTGGTCTCGATCAGCGCCGAGGCGGCCTCGATCGAGGGACCGCCCGTCTCGTCGGCCTCCACGAAGTCGAACATGCCCTGCCCGCCCCAGGTCGACTCGGCGGCAGGATTGAGATGCGAGGCCTCCCAGCCGATGGCGTAGAGCAACTCGACGGGCACCTCGTACACGGCGGCGGCGAGGCGGAATTCGCGCTCGAGGGGTCCCGGGGCGGCGGCGGCGGCGAGCGAGACGAGGATCACGCGGGCTCCGTGGAGGGCCGCGGGTTTATCACGAGCGGCGGCGATCCGCGCGGGGAGAACCAGGGCGCCCGGGTTAGACCGGGCGGCCTCGCCCGGGTGCCCCCATGACCACGCTCGCCGACCTCGCCGCCTCCCCCGATCGCTTCGTCACCCGCCACCTGGGACCGCGCGGTCGTGACATCGAGGCCATGCTCGCGACGGTGGGCGCGGCGAGCCTCGACGCGCTGATCGACAGCACCGTCCCCGCCCTGATCCGCACCGAGCGGCCCCTGGCCACCGGCGCCGCGCTCTCCGAGGTCGACGCGCTCGCGCGGGCCCGGGGCTACGCCGACGCCAACCAGGTGTTCCGCAGCTACCTCGGCATGGGCTACCACGACACCGTCACCCCGGGCGTTATCCTGAGGAACATCCTGGAGAACCCGGGCTGGTACACGCAGTACACGCCCTACCAGGCGGAGATCTCGCAGGGCCGCATGGAGGCGCTGCTCATCTTCCAGACGATGGTCGAAGACCTCACGGGCCTTCCCATCGCCAACGCGAGCCTGCTCGACGAGGCCACCGCCGCCGCCGAGGCGATGACCATGAGCCACGGACTGCGCAAGGGCGACGCGGTCAACGCCTTCTTCGTGGCCGATAACTGCCACCCGCAGACCATCGAGGTGGTCCGCACCCGCGCGGCGCCGCTGGGCATCGAGGTGCTGGTGGGCAACCCCGGTAGCTTCGCCTTCGACACCCCGGTGTTCGGGGTCTTGCTCCAGTACCCGGCCACCGACGGCGCCATCTACGACGACCGGGCGCTGGTCGAGCGCGCCCGCGCCCACGGCGCCATCGTCACCGTCGCTGCCGACATCCTCTCGCTCACGATGCTCACCCCCCCCGGCGAGTGGGGCGCCGACATCTGCGTGGGCTCGGCCCAGCGCTTCGGCGTCCCGCTGGGCTACGGCGGCCCCCACGCGGCCTTCTTCGCCTGCAGGGACGAGTACAAGCGCGCGATGCCGGGGCGCCTGATCGGCGTGTCGGTCGACGCCACCGGCAAGCCCGCGCTGCGGCTCACCCTGCAAACCCGCGAGCAGCACATCCGTCGCGAGAAGGCCACCTCCAACATCTGCACCGCCCAGGTACTGCTCGCGATCGTCGCGGCGATGTACGCGGTTTACCACGGCCCGGACGGCCTGCGCCGCATCGCGAGCCGAGCTCACGGGATGGCGAGCGCCCTCGCCGCCGGCCTCGCCAACGCCGGCCACGCGGTGTCCGAGCTGCCCTTCTTCGACACCGTCCGGGTACACGTGGGTAGCCGGGCGCCGGTGGTGCTCGCGCAGGCTCACGCGCGCGCGATCAACCTGCGCGACCTCGGCAACGGCACGCTCGCCATCGCGCTCGACGAGTGCACGTCGGTGGCCGACGTGGCCGACATCCTCGCCTGCTTCGGCGCCAGCACGCCGGCCGCGTCGCTGCCGGTCGATAACCGCATCCCCGCCGCCTTCCGGCGCGGCACGGCGTTTCTGACACACGCGCACTTCAACCGCTACCACAGCGAGACGGAGATGCTGCGCTTCATCTCGCGCTTGCAGAGTCGCGACCTGTCGCTCACGGCCACGATGATCCCGCTGGGCTCGTGCACGATGAAGCTCAACGCCACCGCCGAGATGATCCCCGTCACCTGGCCCGGCTTCGGCAAGATCCACCCCTTCGCCCCGGCGGCGCAGGCACAGGGCTACGCGCAGCTCTTCGCCGATCTCGAGGGCTGGCTGGCCGACATCACCGGCTTTGCCGCCACCTCATTGCAGCCCAACGCCGGCTCCCAGGGCGAGTACGCGGGCCTGCTCGCCATCCGCGCCTACCACTTGTCCCGGGGCGACGCGCACCGCGACGTGTGCCTCATCCCCTCGTCCGCGCACGGCACCAACCCCGCCTCGGCCGCGCTGGCCGGCATGCGGGTGGTCGTCGTCAAGTGCGACCCGAGCGGCAACATCGACGTGGCCGATCTCCGCGCCCGCGCCGAGGAGCACCGGGCGCAGCTCGCCGCGCTCATGGTCACCTACCCGTCCACCCACGGCGTGTTCGAGGCGGCCATCAAGGACATCTGCGCCATCGTCCACCACAACGGCGGCCAGGTGTACATGGACGGCGCCAACCTCAACGCCCTCGTCGGCCTCGTGCGCCCCGGCGAGCTGGGCGCCGACGTGTGTCACATCAACCTGCACAAGACCTTCTGCATCCCCCACGGCGGCGGCGGCCCCGGCATGGGACCGATCTGCTGCGGTGCCCACCTCGCCCCCTTCCTGCCCGGGCACCCGGTGGTCCAGACGGGGGGCCAGGCGGGCGCGGTGTCGGCGGCTCCCTGGGGCTCGTCGAGCATCCTGCCCATCTCGTGGATGTACATCGCGATGATGGGGGCCGACGGCCTGGCTCTCGCCACCAAGACCGCGATCCTCAACGCCAACTACGTGTCTACCCGCCTGGCGCCCCACTACCCGGTCCTCTACACCGGCGAGAACGGCCGGGTGGCCCACGAGTGCATCCTCGACCTGCGCCCCATCAAGGCGGCCACCGGGGTGGAAGTGGTCGACGTGGCCAAGCGGCTGATGGACTACGGTTTCCACGCGCC
>VGRQ01000200.1 GCA_016875315.1 Deltaproteobacteria bacterium
CGAGGCCGTGGAGGCCGGCGCCGAGGCCGTGGAGCCGGCGCCTGCCGAGGACGCGCCTGCCGCCGAGTGAGACGATCCCGCCCGAGGTCGCCGCCAGCTACCTGCTGCAGCGCGTGGCCCTCGCCGAGCCCTTCCCGCGCGGCGACGAGGGCATCGTGGCCCTGCTCGATCGCCTCGACCTCGTGCAGCTCGATCCCATCGACCGCTGCGGGCAGAACGCCGACCTCGTGGTGGCTGCTCGCGTGGAGGGCACGCGCCGCGGCGACGTTCACCGCGTGCTCAGGGGACGGAGCTTCGAGCACTTCGCCAAGGAGCGCTGCATCGTGCACGCGCGCCACTTCGCGCACTACCGCGCGCAGGCGGTGGAAACGCCGTGGTGGCGCAACAGCGAGCGCATGCGGAAGCTCGACGAGGCGCTCGTCAACGACGTGCTCGCCGAGGTTTCCGAGCGCGGTCCGCTCACGACCACCGAGCTGAGCCCCCGGGGCAAGACCGAGCCGATGGACTGGGCCGGCTGGAAGGGCACCAGCCGCCTGGAGGTGCTCGCCCTCGAGGTGCTGTGGACGCGCTGCGCCGTCGTGGTGTCGGGTCGCGACGCCCGGGGACGGCGGGTGTACGACATCCCCGCGCGCGCATTACCCGGCGTGCGGCTCGCCCCCCCCGCCGAGCCCTTCGCCGAGGCGATGATCCTCGCGCGGGTGCGCAGCGCCGGCCTGCTGGCGCGCGCCGGCGGGCCCTCGTGGTCGATGCTGGGCGAGGCTCGCACCGACGGCACCGTCGACCGGCTCGTGGCCGACGGGCGGCTGGTAGAGGTGCGCGTGGGACGCCGTCCTTACCTCGCCGAGCCCGGGATTCTCGCGGCCACGCCGGCGCGTCCCCGCACGCGGGCCGTGGTCCTCGGCCCCCTCGATCCGCTGCTCTGGGACCGTGCCCTGGTGCGCGACGCCCTCGGCTTCGACTACACCTGGGAGGTGTACAAGCCGGCCGCGCAGCGCCAGTACGGCTACTACGTCTGTCCCGTGCTCATCGACGGGCAGCTGGCGGGCCGCGTGGAGGCCCGTCGTGACGGCGCGACTCTTCGCGTTGAACGCGCGTGGGGCAAGATGCCTCGCCGCGCGCTCGATGGCGCCCTGTCGCGACTGGCAGAACTGAACAATTGTGTTGCTATTGACGTGTCAAGAACAGTAGTCTCGTGATCCGCTTCTCCGCTTGATCCTCGGCAATCGGTTTTCGCGCTGCGTAAAAAACTTCGCACCGCAGCCTTTTCAGCTGCTCCCTCGATGGCTACAACGGGCGGGCCTCGGAGAGGAAGAAGCTGTTGACGATCGCCCTGACCCTCGTTCTATCTGCTTTCGCCGCGGAGTATGGTCCGCTGGTGGAGGGCACCGAGGGCGACGAGATCGCGGCAGGCGGGCACGGCCAGGCCGACACGGGCGTGGTGGGCTGCTCCGACCAGTACCTCGGCGAGGGGATCGACCTGCCCGAGCTGCCGCTGTTCTACTACCGGGCGCAGCCCAGCCACTCCTGGGGCAGCCGCGAGATGGTCGAGGTCATCGTCGATACCTCGCGCCACCTGCGCTGGCTGATGCCCGAGGCCGACCCGCTCACCATCGGCGACATCTCGTCCGAGCGCGGCGGTTTCCTCAGCGGCCACAAGTCCCATCGCGGCGGCATCGACGCCGACATCGGCATCTACATGGCCGGCGGCAAGCAGGATCCCCGCGGGTTCACCGCGCTCGGGCCGGGCACCTTCGACCTCGAGCGCAACTGGATGCTCATCTCCACCTTGCTCGACACGGGCAAGATCGACATGATCCTGCTCGACCGCGGGCATATCGAGCGCCTCCGCGCCTACACCGTGCGCGCGGGCCTGCTCACCGACGACGAGGCCGAGCACGTGTTCCCCTCCGAGGGCAGCCGCGCCAGCTGGGAAAACGTCGGCATCGTGCGCCACGCGCCCAACCACGCTGATCACCTGCACGTGCGCGTGCTCTGCGCCGACGGCAGCAAGGCCGACGCGCGCTGAAGACGGGAGGCCCGAGAGCCCCCTACTTCTTCGCGGTCTTCTTCTTTGCCGGCAACCCCGCCGTGTAGTCCAGCGCCTCGCGCGCCAGCGTGGCTACCTGCTCGTCGGCCATCGCCCCGGCCGGCACCTGGACATACTCCTTCCAGGGCTTGCCCGGCATCGGCTCGAACACGCGCAGGTTCCCGGTGGCCACCGAGGCGGCGCGCGCCTCGCCCAGCCGCACGATGAGGGTCTGCGCGAAGGTGCCGAAGAACATGTTGCCGTTGACGAAGGCACAGGGATGGCCGAACATCTGGCCCCTCACCGCCCGGGGGTCGGCAGGGGTCGAGCGGTCATACCAGGCCACGGTGTTGGCGTTGGGTTTTTCCAAGGCCTAGCCCTCCACGTGGAAGACAAACGGAAGCGTGTACACGAGGCCCGGCTGGCTCGCGCGCGTGAGCTGCACCCACATCTTGTAGGCGCCGCCGGCCGGGAACACGTAGCGGAAATCGACGGTCGGCCCCGGGTAGAGGTGGGGCATGTCCATCGACGGCGACATCGTTTCCATCCCCGGCACGTAGGCGTGGGTGTGACTCACCCAGTCGAGGGTGGTGTTGACCAGCGCCGCGTGGGCGTCGGCGCCGAGGTACTGCTCGATGTCGGTGACGTCGTTGCCCTCGGCATCGCGGAGGGTGACGGTCCATGTGGCCGAGTAGCCCGCCATCGGTTGCGACGCCCACGCGAGCGTGCCGGTGACGCCCTCGTCGCTCGCCTCGGCCACCGGCGTGGTGTCGGGCTCGGCGGCCATCGGCGGCTCGCCCGTGGCCTCGAAGGCCGACTCGTTGCTCTGCCACTGGTTGTCGTGCGCCCAGTTGAGCGCCACGAGGTAGCGGCCGGCGAGCGGCGGGGTCACCGGCACGTGGAGCGTGCCCGCCTTGAGGTCGTCGACGGTCACGTCGTAGTAGTCCTCGTGGTGCAGGTGCGCGAAGAAGGTCCAGTCGGCGCTGATCAGCACGTCGTGGACGAGGCGATCGTGGTTCTGTTGGAGGTCTTCGATCGGATTGCCGTCCTGGTCGGTCACCTGCACGTAGAGTTCGCCGGTGCTCCCCGCCACGAGCGGCTCGGGGTCGGTCCAGGTGCTCACCTCGTAGCCGGTGATCTCGGTGTCCTCGACCACGGCGGTGTCGGCGGTGTCGATCGCGGACGGGTCGCAAGCCAGGAGCGCGAGCATCATTCGCAAACCTCGTTGTCGACAGTGATGTAGACGAACTCACCGGCGTAGGGCTCCACCGGGGTGTGGTCGGCGTAGGACAGCTCCACCTTCAGTTGCCAGGCGCCGTCGACCACGCCGTACACGTCGATGTTCTCTTCCCAGGCCATGGCCACGTCTTGTCCATTGAGCATCACGTCGATGTGCCCGGTGCCCGGCTCGGCCTCCTCGCCGGTGTCGGCCGGGGGGACGAGCACGAAGTTCTCGACCTGCACCACCACCGCGAGCGGTTCGCCACAGGCGACGGCACCCTCGGTCGGCGACAGGAGGCGGATCGTCGGTGATCCGCCCGAGTCGGGCGTGGTCTCGCCGGTGCAGGCCAGGAGGAAGATCATTCGACGCTGAGGGTCACGACATCGCTCGCGCGCTCGTCGAGCGGGTCGCCGTCGTCGTAGAACAGCTCGACCGCCACCTTGTGCTCACCCGCGGCGAGAGCCACGCTGAACTGCGTGAGCGCCACGCGATCGACCTCGTCGCCATCGACCGACACGCCGATGTAGCCCGAGGCAGTCTCGCCCTCCTCGGAGTGCTTGGGGTCGACGAGACTGAAGTTCTCGACGATGACCGAGAAGGCCACGTCGCCTGCCGCGACGGGCTCGTCGCCACTGGGGGACAGGATCTCGATGGTGGGGTCGATGTCCGCCGAGTCGGCGGTGTCGGTCGCGGGGTCGCAGGCCAGGAGGAGGAGCAGCATGGGCAAGCTCTATACCTCCGGCGCGGGCGGGTGGATCGGTCTCAGAGCCCACCCTTCAGCCGCTCGATCTCGATCACCGCCAGCACCCAGTCGATCCGCGCCTTCTCGGCGTCGGCGCGGGCCTGGTCGAGGTCTTTCTGGGCGGTGATCAGGTCCTTGTTGAGGGATCGTCCCTCGGCGAGTCGCGCCCGCTCGGCGGCGAGGGTCTCGTCGGCAAGGCGTAGGTTCAAGTCGGCCAGTTCCACGTTGCGCCTCGCGGAGCGCACCGTGCGCACCGCCGCCCGGGCGGCCTGTTCCGTGGCCGATTCCAGCGCCGCGAGGTCGGCCTGCGCGCGCGCGAGCGAGCCCTCGGCCTGCCCGACGGCACCCCGGTCGGCGCGGTTCAACAGCGGCAGCGAGAGCGATCCGCCCAGGCTCCACTCGGGCAGCTCCCCCGCCGACAGCTCGTCGAGCGAGGCGGAAAAACTCTCCTCGTAGCCGCGCAGGGCGAAACCCGCAGTGGCCGACAGCTCGGGCAAGAGGGCATGGCGCGCGTTCTTCACCGCCAGCTCCTTCGCGGCGAGCGCCACTCGCGCGGCGCGGAGCTCGGGGTTGGCGTCGAGCACGGCGGCGGCGACCGCGTCTTCGTCCGCCGGGATTGCCGGCGGGACGGGTGGCGCCGTGGCCAGCGAGATGTGCTCGGACAGCGGCAGCCCCACCAGCGCGGCGAGGCTGTCCTCGGCGGCGAGGGCGGCGGCCTCGGCGTCGAGCTTCGCGCGTTCTACCTGTGCCAGCGCCGCCTCGGTGCGGGTGCGCTCCACCGGGGCCAGCTTGCCCGCGTCGACCAGCGCCGTCACCACGCGCGCCTGCTCGACGGTGGCCACCCGCGACTGCTCGGCGATGTCGACCAGGGCGCGCTGGTAGTGGAGGGTCCAGTAGGCGCTGGCCGCGTCGCCCACGGCGCGCTGCCGGGCGGCGGTGGCGGTCCATTCCGCAGTCGCGACCGCCGCGCCGGCGCTGCGCACGCCTTGGAGGTTGTAGGCGAGGCGATGCCCCTGCAAGAGCGCCTGCGACAGGGTGAACGCGAGCTTGCTGTCCCACGCGGGGTCGCCGAACTCCTGGTCGAGCTCCGAGATCTTGAACTGGGTGTCGGACTGGTTGGCGGTGAAGCCCACGCCGAGGGCCGTGCCGGTGACGATCGGCACAGACAGCGCCGCGTCGGTGGAGACACCCGTCGTCTCGCTCGTATACTCGCCGAACTGGAACTGTCCTTCGCCGGCGGAGCTGAAGTAGGAGCCCGAGAGCGACAGGCTCGGCTCGAAGGCGGCCCGCGAGGCGAGGAGCGACCCCTCGGCGCTCTGCACGTCGGCGCGGGCGGAGAGCACCGAGGGCGCCTCGGCGCCGGCGCGGGTGAGCGCCTCGTCGAAGCTGAGCGAGGTGTCGCCGGCGTGGGCGAGGGCAAGGCCGAGGATCATGTCGTCTCCGGGCCACGACGCGGCCAGCCGAAGGCCAGCCAGCGCGCGCCGCTGGCGCGCAGGTCATCGAGGAAAGCGTAGAGGTAGGGCACGAAGAAGAGGGTGAGCACCGTGGCGGTGGCCATGCCGAAGCCCACCACTCGCCCGAGCGGCGCGTAGGGAATGCCCACGAAGGTGTCGTCGCCGGTGGCCATGGGGATCACCCCGACAATAGCGGTGAGCGCGGTCATGAGGATCGGTCGCAGGCGCTGGCGGACCGCTTCTTTCAGGGCCTCGTCGCGCGCCAGCCCCTCGCCGCGCAGCTCGGTGATGCGGTCGATGAGCACGATGCCGTTGTTCACCACGATGCCGATGAGGATCACCATCCCGACGCCGCCCATCGAGTCGAACGGCGTGTCGGTGATCCACAGCCCCCAGTACACGCCGAAGACCGCCATCGGGACGGTGGTGATGACGGTGATGGGCAGGAGGAAACTCTCGAAGAGCACGCCCATGATGAGGAACACGAAGGTGAGGCTGAGCAGCAGCGCGAGGTTGCGGGCGCTGTCACTCTCGCGCTGCTCCTCGAAGAAATCGCCCTCCGCGGGCCCGTAACCGAGCGGCCAGTCCATCCCGCGCAGCGCCCCCATCGCGCGATCGTGCATCGCCATCTTGTCGACACCGTCGGCGAGGTCGAGGGTGAGGCCGAGCGAGGTCTTGCGGTCGCGACGGTCGATGCGTCCCCAGCCGGAGCCGGGCTCGGGGTCGACCAGGGCGCGCAGCTTCACCGCGCCGGCGGTGGGCGAGCCCACCTGGAAGTCGAGGAGCCGCTCCACGTCTTCCCGGTCGTCCTGGCCGAAGCGGGCGAACATCCGCACCTCGCGCTCGCCGAGCACCCAGGGGGTGAGCGGCACGCCGCGCATGGCGAAGGCCACCACCCGCCCGATCATCGAGGCCGACACGTTGTAGCGGGCCGCCGCCTCTCGGTCGACGCGCAGCCGGATCTCCTCGTTGCCTTCTTCCTCGGTGTCGTTGTAGGCCGAGAGCACGCCCTCCAGCGAGCGGAGCCGTCGCAAGGCCTCGTGCGACAGGGCGGTGATCTGCTCGCTGTCCTCGCCCTGAAGCGTCACCTCGATGCGGTTGCCGCGGCCCGACTCGCCCTCCCCCCAGCCGATGGTGGCCTTCACGCCGGGGAGATCGGGGAGCTTGGCCTTGACGTCGTCGAGGATCTCCTGGCGGCTCATTCCCTCGGGGTGGTCTTCCAGGTAAGCGAACAGCCGCCCGCCGGTACTGTTGCCACCGAGGCGACTGCGGTAGGTGCGTACCGCCCAGTGTTCCCGGTTCTCCGCGACCATCTTCTCGAAGGCCTCGACCGTGCGCAGGCGCTCGTAGTAGGTGAAGTTGCGGGGGATCTCGAAGCGAACGGTGAAGTCGTCGAGATTGCCCTCCGACTCGTCGGAGCAGCCCACCGCCCGCGCCGGCAACACCAGCGTGAGCACGACCACCGCGAGCATGCCCACGAAGGTGTCGACCGGGCGCCGCAACATCGCGCCGAGAATGCGCACCGTCCCGTCTGACAGCCGCGTCATCCAGCGCGTGTCGCCCTTCACCTCGGCCGAGCCCAGCCACACCGTCGACAAGGGCGTGAACAACAGGGTGATCAGGAGCGAGCCCACCTGGATGAACACCACCGGCAGGCCCAGCGCCGACATGAAGAAGCTGAAGTCGGCGTCGGCGCTCATCAGGATCACCGGCAAGAACACGACGATCGACGTGAGCGTGGAGAGCACGATGGGCAACAGGACTTCGCTGGTGCCGTGAATCGCGGCGGGAACGGGCAGTTCCCCCAGCTGTCGCCGCCGGTAGATGGCCTCCACCACCACCACCGCGTTGTCGACCACCATGCCCACCGCGATCATCAGCCCGAGCATCGACAGCAGGTTGAGCGAGTCGCCGCGGAAGTACATCACCGTGAGTGTCAGCAACAACGACGCGGGGATGGTGGCCGCGATGAGCGCGGTGATGCGCCACTCGCGCAAGAACAGGATCAACACCAGCACCGCGAGGATGCCGCCCTCGAGCGCACTCTGCTGCAAGGCGCCCATGCTCTCTTCGATGAGCGTGCCCTGGTCGAAGAAACTGTGGAACTTGTACCCTTGCAGTCGCGGGTCTGCCTCCAGCTCTTTCATCGCGGCGCGGATGTCGTCGCACACCTGCACGGTGTTGGCGCCGGATTCCTTGTTGATGCCGAGGGCGGCGGCCTCCTGGCCCTCGATGCGGTTGATGTCGGTGGAGGCGGCGGGGGCGTAGCGGATCTCGGCGATGTCTTGCAGCACCAGGCCATTGCCCAGCGGCCACTCGCGCAATTCGTCGAGCGTGGCAAAGCGCGCGAGGGCGCGCACGTAGCGAACCTCGCCTCGGTCTTCCACGCGGCCGGTTCCCACCTGGATGTTGTCGCCCTGCAAGCGCCCGAGCACGTCGACGAGATCCACCTGGTGGCTCATCAGCCGCTCGCGGTCGAAGTCGATCCACACCACTGGCTCGGGCACCCCCCACACGTCGACCCGCGCCACGCCGTCGAGCCGTTCCAGCCGCGGCTTGATGATGCGCTCGCTGTTGAAGAACTGCTCCTCGGGGCCCACCTCCAGCGGCGACTGGATGCCGGCCCAGATCACCGGCTCGTCGGTGGGATCGAAGCGCCACACCCACACCCGCTCCACGTCGTCGGGCAGGTCGGGCATGGCGCGCTCGATGCGGTCGCCCACGGCGTTGTAGGCCTCGTCCATGTCGGTGTCGGCCGAGAACTCGATGGAGAGCGCCGCGTTGTCGTTCTTCGACTCCGACTCGATGTGCTTGATGCCGGCCACGGTGGAGAGCTGCTCCTCCAGCGGCTTGACGATGCGCGCCTCGGTTTCCAGCGGCGTGCTGTCTTCGTAGGGGATCCACAACCACAGGTGGGGCGGCGACCAGCC
>VGRQ01000201.1 GCA_016875315.1 Deltaproteobacteria bacterium
CGCGAGTTGTTGTCGTTCCTGGAGGAGCGCGTCACCGACGTGCGCCATCGCGAGGGCAGCGACATCGTCGCGGCGGCGGCGCTGGCGCTGGTGCGCTGCCGCCTCGCCAATGGCGACCGGCTCGGCGCCCGCGACGCGATCGAGGCCCTGCGCACCCGTGCTGCCGGCTGGGCGCTTCCCCCCGACCTGTCGCGACTGTTGCTCGCGCTCGCGGGTTTGCAGGCCGACCTCGGCAACCACGACGAGGCCGAGGAGGTGCTCCGGCGCCTTCGCCGCCACGACGACCCGGGGGTGCGCGCGCAGGCGGAGCTGGTGCTCGCCCGCATCGCCCTCGTTCGCGAGGAGCCCTGGGTGGAGGACATCGCCCGCGGCGCGCTCCCCGACCTGCGCGACCCCGCCGATCGCTGCGAGGCCTTCCTCGTGCTCGCCGAGCTTGCCCGCGGCAACGACGCGGCCTCGGTCGACGACGCCGCGCGGCTCGCGTCCGGCCTCGGCGATCCGCAGCTCAGCGCCCGGGTGAACCTCGCCCGGGGCGACAGCCTGCGCGCCCAGGGCGACCTCGCCGCCGCGAAGAACGCCTACCTCGCCTGCGATGCCGACCCCGAGGCGGCGCTCCGCGCCCAGGTCCGACTCGGCGACCTCTGCGACGACCCCGCCGAGGCCTTGCCCTTCTACGTGGCCGCCGTGGAGGGCTACGCGCGACTGGGCCTGCCGCTGCGCGAGGCCTGGGCCCGCTTGCGACTGGTCCGCTGCGGCGACGCCTCGCAGGCCCACGAGGCGGCGCGGGCCTTCCGCGCCGCGGGACTCGCCGCCGGGGTCGCGGCGTCCGACGGCATCCTCGGCCGCCTTGGCCACGCGCTCGACTGGCACGTCAACCTCGCCGCCGACGCGGCGCGGCAGCGTCACGACGCCCAGCGCATGCGCCCGCCCCACGCTCGCGCCGACGCGGATCGTCCCGAGCGCCGCCTGATGGCGCATCGGCGCGCCATCGCCGGTTGCGACGAGGCCATCGTGAGCGCGCTGGCCAGCGACATCGGCCAGGAGCTGCAGCGCATCAAGGACGCCGAGGGGCGGGCGCGCGACCCGATGGTGATGCGCTTCGTCGCGGGCATCGACCTGCTCGCCGGTCACCCGTCGTGGCCGGCCGCCAAGGTGATGCTCGCCATTCTCGCGGAAGACGTGCGCCAGCCGGTTGCGGAGCGCGCCATCGTGGGCGCCCTCGCCCGCTCGCCCAACATGACGCTGGTCGACGCGCTGGTGCGCGCGCTCGACGGCGGCACCGAGCCCACCCGCCTCGCCACCATCATCGAGGTGCTCGGCTGGCGCCGCGAGCCGATGGCGGCGCCGCGGCTGCGCGAGTTCGTGGCGGCGGGTTCCCTCCCCATCAAGAAGGCCGCGATCACCGCGCTCGGCCGCATCGGCGACACCGACGCCATCGACGTGATCGACGCCGCGCTCGACGAGCCGGAGCTGGCCGAGGTGGCCTCCACCGCGCTGTTGTTGCTCGGCGAGTTCCGCGGGGTCGACTTCTTCGCGCAGGCGCTGTCGCGCGGCGAGCGTTGGCTCACCCAGTCCCCCGGCGAGATCGTCGGGCGCCACGGCGGGACGAGCTACCGCTTCCTCCTCACCCGCACCGCCGCCGCGCCCGGTCCCGCCGGCCTCGGCGCGCTGGCTGGTCTCGGGCTGATGGGCAGCAAGAGCGCCGTCGCCACGCTCATCGAGCATGTCGATGGTCGCGACACTCAGCGCCAGATCATCGCCACCACCGCGCTCGAGTGCATCACCGGACACCGCGAAGACGTGGAAGACCCCCACGTGAAGGGCCGCTGGACGGCCTGGTGGGCCGAGCACGAGCACGAGTTCGCCGAGGGCGTGCGCTACCGCGACGGCAAGCCGCTCACCGTGCGCGCGCTGATCGAGCGCCTCGCCCACGACGACTACACCGTGCGCCAGTCGGCCTACGACGAGCTGCGCATCGCCACCGGCGCGACGCTGCCCTTCGACGCCGACGGGCCCTGGCGGGTCCAGCTCGCGCACCGGGCGGCCTGGGCGCGCTGGTGGGCCGACCATGCCCACGATCTCCCGGCCACGGGATGGGTGTTCCACGGGGAGGCGTTGAGTTGACCATGCTGCTCTTCCTCGCCTGCGCGCACCCGGTCGACGTGGCGCTCACCGCCGCCGAGGTGGCCCCGACCATGGCCAACGCCCAGCCCTGGGACGGCCCCGACAATGTCCCCGCCGAGGCCAAGGGCGCGGCGATGGGCATCCTCGCCCAGCTCGACCCCTCCGGGCAACTCGGCACCGCGGTGATCGCCACCGCCGAGGCGCTGGTGCAGCCGGACGTGTCGGCCACGGCCAAGTACGACCCGGGCGACGGCGGCGCGGCCTCCACGCTGGTGCTCCCGACCGTGAGCGACACCACCTCGCCCACCTGGGCGCTCAACCCCGTCACGACCTTCAGCCGCGTGACGCTCGGTCCCAGGTCAACGCTGAGTATCGTCTTTGTCGACAAGGACGTGCAGGCCGACGACCTCGTCGGCACGGTCGTCCTCTCCCCGGCCGACCTGTCCCGGGCCGAGCGCGCTGGTGAGCCGTGGGTGGTAGATGTTTCCGCACAGACGAGCGGGCAGCTCAAGAGCGTGAGCGTGAGCGTGGTGGCGTCGCCCTGAGGGACCCTCTCTCGCCCGCGGGCGAGGGTGGCCGAAGGCCGGGAGAGGGCTAAATCCGAATCTTGTACGCGTTCTGCTGCTTCACGTCTTTCTTCTGGTCTTCGCGCGCCACCTTCGCCTTCTCCAGCCACTCCTTGAACACCTCGTTGGTGGGCTCGAAGCTGAGCGCGAACTGGATGTTCATGCAGGCGCCGTTGAAGTCCTTGTCGTGCCAGTTCTGGAGCGCCATCTTCCAGTACTTGCCGCCCTTCTCCGTGCGGGAGGCCTTGCTGGGATCGGACTTGGCCGCCGCTTCCTCGGCCGCCTGCTTGCGGGCCTCCTCGTCGAGCTTGAGCTTGCCGCCCCGGCGCTCGCTGTCGTAGCGGGCGCGGGCGTCGGGATCGCGCAGCACGCGGTAGGCGTCGTTGATCGCCTTGAACACGTCGTTGGCCTTGGCGCGGGTGTCGGCCGTGGCCCCGGCCGCCACCCGGTCGGGATGCAAGCGCCGCCCCTCGCCGCGGAAGGCGGCGTCGATGTCGCTCTGGGGGCAGTCCTCGCGGGTGCCGAGCAGCTGGTAGTAGTCGAGCTGGCCGATCAGCTCGTGCATCGTCTCGACCTCGATGCGGATGCGGAGGCGGGGATCCATGCGGCCTAGTCTACTCCAGCGGCGGTAGCGGTGCCGCGGCAGCGATAAGTGCGCATGAGTAGTCGCCTATGGCGACCAAATGCTAATAGGCGCTCACATGTTATCCCCTGTTCTCTATTCGCCCCCCGTGCTCGCCCGCGCGGTCGCCGCCCGGGCGCGCGCCCTCCGGCTGGAGAAGAACCTGTCCCAGGCGGGCCTCGCCCGGGCCGCGGGGGTCAGCCTCGCGAGCCTGCGGCGCTTCGAGCGCACGGGCGCCATCGCCTTCGTGTCGCTGGTCCGGCTGGCGATCGTGCTCGACGCCACCGAGCCCCTTTCCACCTGGTTCACCCCCTCGCGCCTTCCCACGATCGACGAGGCCCTCGCCGAGTCCCGGCCACGCCAGCGGGGGCGGCGGCGGTGAAGGGTGGGGCCATCCGGCACCTCGACGTCGACCTGTGCCTCGGCGCCGGCACGCGACCGCTGGGGCGCCTGGCGCTCCATCGCGGCCGGGTGCTCTTCGAGTACGACGCCGCCTTTCTCGCCGCCCCGCTCCCCGTGTCGCCCGCGAAGCTGCCCGTCGCGCCCGGCACCCACGCTGCGCCGCACGCCCCCTTCGAGGGGCTGTTTGGCCTGTTTGCCGACAGCCTCCCCGATGGCTGGGGACGCCTGCTGGTCGACCGGGAAGCCGACCGCGTGGGCGTCGGTCGGCACGCGCTCACGCCGCTCGACCGGCTCGCGCTGGTGGGCGCCAGCGGCCCCGGCGCCGTCGCCTACCGACCGGCCGCCGGGCGCTACCCCTCCGGGATGCTCGAACTGGCGGCGCTGGCGGCACAGGCTCGGCGGGTGGAACGGGGCGACGCCGGCGAGGTGTTCGCGGAGATCCTCGCGCTCGGGGGCTCGTCGGGCGGGGCTCGCCCCAAGGCGCTCGTGAGCTACCGGCCGTCGGACGGCGCGGCCACCGCCGGCGAGGCGCCAGGGTTTGTCCCGGCGATCGTCAAGTTCGGGCGCGAGGCCGACGGCGTCGACGCGGGCGCGCTGGAGTTCGCCTACGCGCAAGTGGCGAGGGCGGCGGGCATCGAGGTCAGCGACTGCTGGCTGGCTGGCGTGGGCCGAGCGCGGCCGGGCTGGTTCGTCACCCGGCGCTTCGATCGCCTCCCCCGGGTACACGTCCACACGCTGGCGGGGCTGCTGCACGCCGATCCCCGGGTCCCGTCGCTCGATTACCGCGACTACCTTGGCGTGGTGCGCTGGCTCACCCGCGATCAGGCGGCCGTCGACCAGGCCTGGCTGCGCGCGGCCTTCAACGTCCTCGCACACAATCGCGACGACCACGCCCGGAACTTCGCGTTCGTCCTCGACGCGGGCGGCGCGTGGCGCCTGTCCCCCGCCTACGATCTCACCTTCTCGCGGGGTCCGGGCGGCGAGCACTGGACGACGACCTGTGGCGAGGGACGGCGGCCCGCCGCCGATCACCTCCGCCAGCTCGGTCGCGACGCCGGCGTGGCGGAGGCCATCGTCGCGCGGGGCCTCGACGCGGTGAGGACGGCGCTCTCCGGGTGGCCCGCCATCGCCCGCGCCGCCGGCGCCCGCCCCGCCACGATCAGGCAGATCGCGAGTGTCATCAACCCCTAGAAATCCACGTCGTCGAAGCGCGCCGCCTTGATTTCCTCGGGCGCCAGCCCGCTCTTGGCCTCGATGCGGATGCTCTTCTCGATGCCGAGCGAGTCGTCGAGCGCGCGCACGTGGACGATGCCGTCGTTGTCGATCTCGAAGGTCACGCGCACCTTCACCTGCCCGCGCGGCTTGGGCGTGAGCCCCTCGAGCACGAACTCGCCGAGCAGCTCGTTGTCCTCGGCCATGCGGCTCTCGCCCTGGAACACGGCGATGCGCACCTCGGTCTGGTTGTCGAAGGCGGTGTGGAACACCTTCGACGAGTCGGTGGGGATGGCGGTGTTGCGCGGGATGACCACCTCGACGAAGCCGCCCACGGTCCGCACGCCGAGCGACTGCGGCGTGACGTCGAGCAGCACGCTGGAGGCGGCCTCTTCCACGTTGGTGAGCGAGTGCGCCTGGATGGCGGCGCCCACCGCCACCACCTCGTCGGGGTTGAGCGAGGCGTTGGGGCTCTTGCCGAAGAACTGCTGCACCGCGTCGCGCACCAGCGGGAAGCGCGTCATGCCGCCCACGAGCAGGACGTGGTCAACCTGGCGCGGGGTCATGCCCGCCGCCTTCAGCGCGTCGTCACACACGTCGAAGGTGCGCTGCACCAGCGGCATCACCCACTGGGCGTAGGTGAAGCGGTCGACGATGGCGGTGAAGTCGTGTTCCTTGCCGTCGGGGCCCCGGTAGAGCGCGGGCACCTGCACCTCCACCTCGTCGCCGGTCGACAGCGCGATCTTGGCGCGCTCGGCCGCCTCGCGGAGCTTCATCCGCACCGTCCGGTTGTCCACGAGGTTGAGTCCGGTCTGGCGGCAGAACTCGTTGAGGAACTCGTCGGCGGCGGCATAGTCGAAGTCGTCGCCCCCGAGGAAGGTGTCGCCCGCGGTGGCCACCACCTCGAAGAAGTCGTCGTCGATGCGGAGGATGGAGATGTCGAAGGTGCCGCCGCCGAGGTCGTACACCGCCACGTGCTGGCGCTTGCCCTGCCGGAAACCGTAGGCGAGCGCGGCGGCGGTGGGCTCGTTGAGGATGCGCAGGCACTCCAGCCCGGCGATCGACGCCGCGTCGCGGGTGGCCTGTCGCTGCGCGTCGTTGAAGTAGGCGGGGACGGTGATCACCGCCTTGTCCACTTCCTCGTCGAGCGCGGCCTCCGCGATCTTCTTCATGTGCATGAGCACGTGCGCGCTCACCTCGGGCGCGGAGATCAATCGCCCTTGCACGCGGATGCGCACGTCGCCGTTCTCGCCCTCGGTGATGCCGAAGGCAGACTGCGCCTTCATGCGGCGCACCTCCTCGGAGTCCGCCCGGCGGCCGACGAGTCGCTTGGCGCTCACCACGGTGTTCTCGGGGGCGTAGAGCAACTGCCGGCGGGCGCGGTGCCCCACCACCGCGCTCTTGCCGTAGCCGAAGGCCACCACCGAGGGCTGTGTTCGCCGTCCCTCGGCGTCGGCGAACACCACCGGCTCGCCGTCGCGCACGGCCGCCACGCAGGAGTTCGAGGTCCCGAGGTCGATCCCGACGGCTACGCCCATGCTGTGCTCCTATGTCTCGGCGGGGGGTTGAGTGAAGAGTTGGATGACCGCCTCGTGCAGCCAGGGATTGGTCGCCAGCACCTCGGGACAGCCGGGCACGTGTGCCGAGCCGTCGAGTCGCGACACCACGCCGCCTGCCTCGGTGACGATGCACTGGCCGCCCGCCGTGTCCCATGCCTTGAGCCCGAATTCCCAGTAGATGTCCACCTGGCCAGTGGCGATCATCGCGAGATCCATCGCGGCGGAGCCGGAGCGGCGCAGGCCCCGCGTGTGGAGCAGGATGCGCTCCACGTAGCGGAGAAACACCGGCGCGCCCTCGCGCCGGTCGGCGGGGAAGCCGGTGACGGCGAGGGACTCGCCCAGCGTCCGCGCGCCCGACCCGCGCAGGGGATCACCGTTGCGCGTGGCGCCGCGACCGGACTGCGCCGCGTACAGGTGCTCGCGGATGGGGTCGTAGATCACCCCGAGCACCGGGCGGTCGCCGTCCATCAGCGCGATCGACACGCAGTAGAAGGGGTAGTCGTGTACGAAGTTGGTGGTGCCGTCGAGCGGGTCGACCACCCAGCGGCTGCCCGTGGTGGCCCCGCCCAGCTCCTCCGCCTGCACGGGGATGCCGGTGGGCTCCAGCACCTCGCGGATGGCGCGCTCGCTGGCAAGATCCACCTCGGTGACGAGGTCGATGGCACCCTTGTGCGACACGGTGGCCGGGCGGCGACGCAGGTGGGCCCCACCCGATACCGCCGCGGCGATGGCCAGGTCGAGCTCGGTCATGGCGTGTCCAGGATGAGCGTGACTGGCCCGTCGTTGACCAGTTCCACCTGCATGTCGGCGCCGAACTCCCCCCGCGCCGCGCCGAGCGCGCTGGCCACCGCCTCGTAGAGCGGGATGGCCAGCTCGGGGCGGGCGGCGCCGATGAAGGACGGGCGCCGTCCCTTGCTGGCGTCGCCGTAGAGGGTGAACTGCGACACCACCAGGGCCTGCCCACCGGTGTCGGCCAGCGAGAGGTTCATCTTCCCGTCGGCGTCGGCGAAGATCCGCAGGTTGCGGAGCTTATCGACCATCCATGTCACTTGCGACGCGCCGTCGCCCGGCGCCACCGCCAAGAGCACCAGGAGGCCCGCGCCGATCTCGCCCACCGTGGTGCCGCCCGCGCGCACGCGGGCGCGTGACACTCGCTGGACCACCGCGCGCATCGAGCCCTAGCCCTGGCCGCAGGTCAGGCTCACGCCGTTGTCGGAGCAGGTGATGGTGCCGCCCCGGTCGATCTGGACCACGCCCTGCTTCTTGTCCACCTTCACGCGGCAAGTCACCGTGCCGGTGAAGCTCATGCTGGTGCTGCCGACGAACTCCGCGGTCTGGCCGTCGCCGCACTGCACGCGGCCTTCCTTGCCGGGCGCGCTGAAGCGGACGGTGTAGGGCCCGTCGGCCGGCGGCGGCGGGGTGGCGGCCGCCGTGCTGCTGGTGGACTTCGTGGTGGTGGTCGTGGTCTTCGGCGTGGACGACGAGGAGGTGGACGAGGACGAAGTCGACTTCGATGTCGATGTCGATGTCGATGTCGATGTCGATGTCGATGTCGATGTCGATGTCGCCTTCGGCGCCGACGATCCGCTGGTGGACGATCCGCTGCTCGTCTTCGACGGCGAAGACGTGGACGATGACGACTTCGATGTCGATGCCGGTGTCGATGTCGATGTCGATGCCGGCGTCGATGTCGTTGTCGCGGGCGCCGGCGCCGCCTCGCTGGGGACCGGCTCCGCCTCGCCCGTGGTCGTGGTGGGCGTGGCCGCCACCTCGCTGTCGGTGCTCACGAAGAACCAGGCGCCGCCACCGAGGGCGAGCACCCCGCCACAGATGGCGACGAGCACCAGCCCCACGCCGATGCCGATCCACAG
>VGRQ01000202.1 GCA_016875315.1 Deltaproteobacteria bacterium
CGAAGGGGGCGGGTGCGGTGGGGGGGGGGGGGGGGGCAAAATGCAGGGCGAAGCTCGCGCATGGACGACTCTCCTCGCGGGACCCGGGGGCTGTCCCCGAGCATCACACGTCGCGAGCGGGCGTGTCAATCGGGCGGGTGAGAAAAAAAGGTCGTCGTGGGAGAGGCAACCCTGGACTCGGCCCGCTCCACGTCTTCTACGGAACCGGCCCGAACACGATCGTCCCCTGGTCGGGGTCCTCGGTGGAACCCTGGCCCGCGCCGTCGTTGCCGAGGACCACCGCGACGGTGACCCCCGCCCCGGCCACCACCGCGCCGGTGCCAGCCCACACCCACCACGGGACGCCCTTCTGCTCGGTGACGACGGTGGTGGTGCCCTCGCCGATCGGCGGCGGGTCGAACAGCAGGCCCGCGAGCACCGGGTTGGCGCCGATGTCGAGCGAGAGCACCTGCGCCCCCACGCGGTCGGCGCGGATGTCGCCGCTCTCGGCGAGGTAGCCCACCACCGTGGGCACCAGCTCGGCGATGGCCACCACCGCGTTGTCGCCTGCCTCGCCGGTGACCGCCCGCGAGAAGTTGCCGCTCACCGGCGAGTAGAGCTGCACGCCCACCTGCCCGTCGGCCAACTGCCCCGCCAGCAGCACCGTGCCCTTGTCGTCGAACTCGCCCAGCGCGCGGTAGAGGTCGCGAATCTGTCGCGACCGTCCCGCGTTGTCGGGCATCGGGGTGCCGAGTCCCTGCGTCTGCAAGGCCACGTCGACCACGCGCTCCTCGCCCGGCGCCACCGTCACCACCGTGAAGCGCGCCCCGCCGCCGGCGGCCCGCACCAGCACGAAGTGCTCGCCGGGCACGAGATTGATGGTGCCCGTGGGCGCGGCGCCGATCTCGTTGCCATCGACGAACACCGTGGCCCCCACCGAGGTTTGCACGCTCACCTTGGCCGGCGACTTCTTCGCCACGTCGGCGCGCGCCCCGTTGTAGAGCTCGATCACCCGCGGCGGGTAGTTCACCGGGTCGAGCTCGCGATCGACGTCGAGGATGGCGGCACGACGGAACTGCGCCGAGGCGCCGCCCTCTTCGCCGGTGGCGAGGCGGATCATGCCCGAGAGTACCAGCGCCTCGTGCAGCTCGCGGGTGCTCGTCGACACCGCCATGCCGCGCGACAACATGGTGATCGCCTCGTCGACCACCGGCCCGGCCTCGTCGATCTGGGCGCGATCGTAGAGCAGGCGCGCTTCCTTCAACCGCTCCCGGCCGGGGCCGAGGGCGAAGGTTTCGAGCACGATGCTCTCGCGACCACGGATGCGCCGACTCACCTCGACCGGCGCCAGGCCCTCGGCCTTGCCCGAGGCGTCGAGCGCCTCTTCGAGCTGGGCCGCCGCCTGGTTAGCGGCCTCGCCCACGAGCCCGGGAACGTGCACGCCCACCACCAGCACGTCGGGCGTGGAGGCCGCGAGCGCGTGGCCGAGGAGCAGGGGCAACAACATGGCGCGGAGCGTAGCCCGCGGCGCCCCGGGGCGGCCAATCGCGGTTACTCTTGACCGGTAAATGCGCGTCCTCGGCATCGACCCCGGCAGCAGGCGTACCGGCTGGGCGATCGTCGACCGGCAGGGCAGCCGATTCACGGTGGTGGCCTCGGGGGTGATCCAGACCGACCCCGGCGACCCGATGCCCACGCGCCTCCGCGAGATCCACGATGGCCTGCGCGGCGTGATCGCCGAGCACGCGCCCACGGCGGCGGCGCTGGAGGAGATCTTCGCGCACAAGTCGGCGGCGAGCGCGCTGGTGCTCGGCCAGGCGCGAGGGGTGGCGATGCTCGCGGTGTCGTCGTTGCCCTTGCACACCTACAACGCCAACACCATCAAGAAGACCGTCACCGGCAGCGGCACCGCCGACAAGGCCCAGGTGGGCCGCATGGTGGCGGTACACTGCGGGGTCGAGGTGCGCGTGGCCGACGAGGCCGATGCCATCGCCATCGCCATCACCCACCACAACCACGGCGGGAGTCCCGCGCCGGCTAGGCGCACGAGCCGTCGCGACATGTGGACCGAGATCGCGCGCCGCGCCGGCGCGATCCCGTGATCGCGCGCTTGCGCGGCGAGATCGTCGAGCGCGGGCCCGACCGGGTGGTGCTCGACGTGGGCGGCGTGGGCTACGAATTGTGGTGTGCCCCCCGCACCATCCGCGAGGCGCGCGACCACGCCACCTTCCACGTGTACACCCAGGTGGCGGAAGACACGCTCGAGCTCTACGGCTTCGCCAGCGCGGAAGAACGTGCCGCGTTCATCCGGCTCATCTCCATCTCCGGCATCGGCCCGGCCAAGGCGCTCCCGGTGCTCGACGGGTTGAGCGTCGAGCAGCTCGCCACCGCGATCAACGGCGGCGACGTGCGGACGCTCTCGGCGGTGAAGGGCATCGGCAAGAAGACGGCCGAGCTCATCGTGCTCGAACTCAAGGGGAAGATCGCGGCGAGTGCCGCGTCGGCCCCGGCTCCCACGCCGCGCGCCGACGACAGCTTCGCCCTCGCCCTGGCCCAGCTCGGCTACCGCAAGGCGGAGATCGACCTCGCGGCGGCGCACATCGCCGAGATCGGCAAGTCCGAGGCCCCCTTGCCCGAGCGGATCACGCTGGCGCTGGAGCGGCTGGCCAAGGGGCGCTGAACTCCCGTTCAGCTCGCCATCGAGATAGCACCGACGCGTGTCGCGCTTCGTAGATCCCACCGAGATCGACGCCCCCGACCCGGCGCTCCGCCCGCGCCGGCTGGGCGACTACGTGGGCCAGGACCGCGTGAAAGACAACCTGCGCGTGTACATCCGCGCGGCGCTCCAGCGCGGCGAGTCGCTCGACCACGTGTTGCTCTCCGGGCCGCCGGGCCTCGGAAAAACCTCCCTGGCCAACATCATCGCCGAGGAACTCGGCGTCACGATGCGGGTGGCGGCGGGTCCCACGCTGGAGCGCGCGGGCGACCTCGCCGCCATCCTCACCAGCCTGCAACCGCGCGAGGTGCTGTTCATCGACGAGATCCACCGCCTCAACCGCGTGGTCGAGGAGATCCTCTACCCGGCGATGGAAGACTACCGCCTCGACATCATCACCGGCTCGGGCCCCGGCGCCAGCACCATCTCCGTGCCGCTGAAACGCTTCACGCTCATCGGCGCCACCACGCGATCCGGCCTCATCACCTCGCCGCTGCGCGCGCGCTTCGGCATCGCCGCCGTGCTCGACTTCTACTCGCCGCCCGAGCTGCGGCTCATCTTGCAGCGCAGCGCCGAGCGCCTCGGCCTGCCGGTTCACGACGACGCCCTCGACGAGCTGTCCACCCGCTGCCGCGGCACGCCGCGCATCGCCAACCGCATCCTGCGTCGCCTCCGCGACTTCGCGCAGGTGGAGCAGGGCACCGTCACCCTCGCCCTCGCCCGGCACGCCCTCGACCGCCTCGAGGTCGATGCCCGCGGCCTCGACGCGATGGATCGCAAGATCCTCCACACCATCGCCTTCCGCTTCGACGGCGGGCCGGTGGGCCTGAGCAACCTCTCGGCGGCGATCGGCGAGGAGACCGACACCATCGAGGAGGTGTACGAGCCCTTCCTCATCCGAGAGGGCCTGTTGCAGCGCACGCCGCAGGGCCGGGTGCTGACGGCCGCCGGCGCCCGGCAAGTGGGCTTCGCCCGTGGCGGGCTCTTCGAGTGAAGCTGCTCTTTACCAGCGCGGCGCTCACCGTCACCGTTGCCGACGAGCCGAGTGAACGGGAGCGCGGATTGATGGGCGTCACGCACTTGGGGGTAGACGACGGCATGGTCTTCGTGTACCCCGAGGCCGCCCCCCGGTACTTCTGGATGAAAGACACGCCGCTGCCGCTGTCGATCGCGTTCGTCGGTGCCGACGGGCGCATCGTGGCCATCAGCGACATGGTGCCGCTCTCCACCGCGCTCACCCCCTCGCGGAAGCCCGCGATGTACGCCATCGAGGCCAACCAGGGCTGGTTTTTGGCGCACGGCGTGCGCGTGGGAGATAGCGTGGCCGGCCTTCCCCCGGCGAGCCCCCAGTGATCCTGCAACGCACCCTCGCGCGCGCCCATCGCGTGGCCGGTATCGGCCTTCGCACCGGGCTTCCCACGAGCGTGGTGTTGTCGCCGGCCCCGGCCGACAGCGGTCGCCGCTTCGTGGTGGGCGGCGTGGTCGTCCCCGCCGACGTCGATCACGTGGTGGATGCCACCCTCGCCACCACCCTCGGCGTCGGCACGGTCCGCGTGGCCCTCGTCGAGCACCTGCTCGCCGCCACCGTGGGCGCCGGCATCGACAACATCGACGTGATCGTCGAGGGCGAGGAGCTGCCCATCCTCGACGGCGCCGCCCTCGGCTGGATCGGCGCGCTGGCCCAGGCCGGCGTGCGCACGCTCCCGGTGCCCGCCCGCACCTGGACGGTGGAGCGCCCGGTGCGCGTGGAGCAAGGCGGATCCTGGGCCGAGCTGCACCCCTGCCGCGCGCTCGAGGTCGACGTGCGGGTGGACTTCCCTCACCCGTCGATCGGCGAGCAGCGCTGGTCGGGCATCGTCGACGGCAGCTTTGCCAGCGAGCTCGGCTGGGCGCGCACCTTCGGTTTCCGTCGCGACGCCGAGCGCCTGCTCGCCCTCGGCATCGCGCGCGGCGCCTCGCTGGAAAACACCGTGGTCTACGACGAGTCGGGCCCGATGAACCAGGGCGGCTCCCGCGCCGCCGACGAGGTAGCCCGCCACAAGGCCCTCGACGCCGTGGGCGACCTCGCGCTGGTGCCTGGCCGCCCGCTGGTGAAGCTCGTAGCCCATCGCGGTGGGCACGCGCTGCACCACGCGTTGTTGCGCGCCGTACGCGGGCAGTAGGCCGGGCACTGCCCTCCCGGTGGCGGGGCCGGCGGCGTCAGCCGGTTGGATGGAGTGCTCCTGTTCTCGCTCAACTTGTGGCTAGATAGCAATGTTTTTTCAGGGTTTCTCGACAAGTCGAGCGAGACGCTACACTGAGGGCACCGAGTACCCCGGCCTCTCCGATGCGGACGTCGCAGCCGCCATCTTCATCTACGGTGCCTAGCGGGCGAATGGCGTGCATGGGCGCCCTTGCGGCCTCAATGTTGTCGGCCTGTGACGGGGAAGCGAGCGAAGAGACTGGCCCGGCGCGTGACACCTGCTACCTCGGCCCGTGCGCCGGTCACACTCTGGCCGGATTGGAGCGCTGTTGCCGGGAGGCATACGGCCGCGGCCTCAGCGACGAAGACGCCACCCTGCTGCCCTCTACCTGTCGCGACAACACTTGCGTCGCGCAGTCCTTCATCGCGACGGCCACGGCGATCTGCATCGCCGAGGGCAATGGCGTGCGGCTCGCCGGTGACGAATGTGGGGCTCGCTTCGAGCGCGCGGACGATCGGTGGCGCTACCTCGTGTGGGGAACCGACGAGGTCACGTGCAGCGCCGACGGTACCGGCCACGAGTACGGCACGCTCTGCGACATCGACGCTCGAAACGGCGAAGTGATGGGCATGGCCTCCACGGTTTCCATCATCTCCGGATGCGAGCAGTGAGCCGTCTCCCAAGCTCCCCTCCCCCGCTCGCGGGGTCCGGCAACCTGAGGCCGGCCGGTGGTCGAAGGCCGGGAGGGGGCCGGTAGCCCCGCCCACTTGCGCCCCGCCCGCGCATCGGGCTATCGTCTCCCAGCGATGCCTTCCCGTGTTGCCCCCGCCTCCGCCTCCAGCTGCACCTGTTGCTGCTGGTGTGCCCGGGCCGGGGCGAACGCGGGATCATAGCCTAGATCCCCACGTTCCCCCGGCCGAGTGCCGGGGGAGGGCCTCCGGCGCGGCCATGACCCCGGAGCCTCGATGTCGGCACCCGTTCCCCTCGCCACGGGCGACGCGCGCGAGCTGCTGCGCGCCACCGTCGCCCAGTTCGGCTCCCGCGCCGCGCTCGTCTCCGCGCTCGGTCCCCAGACCCTGTGCATCCTCGAGCTGCTCCGCCAGGAAGGGCTCTCCCTGCCCACCTACTTCCTCGACACCGGCTGCCACTTCGCCGAGACCCTCGCCTTCCGCCACGAGGTGGAGCGCCACTTCGGCGTCGAGGTGCAGGTGGTCCGGCCGGCCATTGATCCCGGGACGCTGCACGCCACCGACCCCGAGCGCTGCTGCGCGATCCGCAAGGTACAACCCCTGCAGCAGCTCCTCGGCGGCTTCGAGGCCTGGGTGAGCGGCATCCGCGCCGAGCAGACCGCCGACCGCGCCGAGGCCGCCGCCGTGGAGTGGGACCTTCGCTTCGGACTGTGGAAGGTCAACCCGCTCCTGGGCTGGTCGCGGGCGACAGTCGACGAGTTCCTGTCGCGACACGGCGTCCCCACCAATCCCCTGCTCGCGAGCGGTTACCGCTCCATCGGTTGCGCGCCCTGCACGCGACCGTCCACCGACGAGCGCGGCGGCCGCTGGGCCGGCCTCGCGAAGACCGAGTGCGGCTTGCACCGCCGGAGTTCCGCATGACTTTCCGTGTCGCCGGCGATCGCCCGGCCGTCCTCGCCGAGATCGAGGAACTGTCCAGCCAGATCGAGCGGTACCGCCAGGGGCTGGTGCCGGAGCACGTGTTCGTGGAGCGGCGCCTGCGCCACGGCATCTACGGCCAGCGCCAGGACGGCGTGCACATGATGCGGAGCAAGCTGCCGCTCGGGCTCATCAGCCCGGCACAGCTCGCCGCGTTTGCCGACATCGCGGAGAGCTACGGCTCCGGGGTGGCGCACCTCACCACCCGCCAGGACATCCAGGTGCACTTCGTGCGCTTGCCGAGCACGCCGGGCCTGCTGCGCGACCTCGACGCCGCCGACATGAGCGCGCGCGAGGCCTGCGGCAACGTGGTGCGCAACGTCACCGCCGCCGCCAACAGCGGCGTGGTGAGCGAGCCCTTCGACGTGACCCCCCACGCGCTCCGCCTCGCCCGCTTCGCGATGCGCCACCCCGACGGGCAGGCCCTCGGCCGCAAGTTCAAGATCAGCTTCGCCAGCGTGGATGACCCCCTGTGGAACCTCGCGCGCATCCACGACCTCGGATTCACGGCTCGGCGTCGCGACGGCGTCGACGGCTTCGAGGTGCGGGCCGGCGGTGGCCTCGGCGCGGTGCCGATGGCGGCGCAGCTGCTCCACGACTTCGTGCCGGCCGACGACATCGCGAGCCTCACCCAGGCGGTGCTCCGCGTTTTCTCGCGGCACGGCGAGAAGAAGAACCGGGCGCGGGCGCGGCTCAAGTTCTTGCTTGCCGACTGGGGCATCGAGCGCTTCCGCGCCGAGGTGGCGGCGTTGACCGAGCCGGTCGCGACCGAGGCGCCGCCCCCGGTGGCCGACGCGCCGCTGTTCCCGCCCGGGACCAGCAGCGCCCGCGGCCCCGACCTGCTCCCCCAGCGACAGCCCGGCTACGTGGCCGTGAGGGTCCGCGTGCCCCGAGGGGATCTCACGCCGGCGCAGCTCCGCGGCCTCGCCACGCTCCTCGCCCGCGAGGTGGGCGACACCACGCGCATCACGCCGGAGCAGGGCCTGCTGGTGCGCTTCGTGTCCACCGACCGGCTGCCCGCGGTGCGCGAGGGCCTCGCCGCCCTCGGCCTCGGCGATCGCGGCGCCCACGGCCTCGCCGACCCGGTCACCTGCCCCGGGGCCGACACCTGCAAGCTCGGGATCACCCGTCCCCGGGCGGTCGCGACCGCGATGAGCTCGGCGCTCGATGCCCTGGCCGCCGATGAGAAGCTGTCGCGACTTCGCGTCCACATCTCGGGCTGCCCCAACGGCTGCGCCCAGCACGCCATCGCCGACATCGGCTTCTACGGCGCCGCGCGCACCGTCAACGGCGTGGTGGTGCCGCACTACCTGGTGATCCTCGGCGGCGAGGCTGGCGGCGTGGCCTTCGGCGGCGCCGTGGCCAAGGTGCCGGCGGCCCGTGGTGGCGAGGCGGTCCGCGTTCTCGCAGAGACATTCAGTCGGTCGAACGCGGCGAGTTTCGCCGAGTTCGTGCGCGCCAGCGGTCGCCCAGCGCTCAAGGCCCTCTTGGAGCCGCTGCAAGAACTCCCCGCCTTCGACGCCGACCCCGCGGCCTACCGCGAGGCCGGGAGCGACGAGCCCTTCCGCGTGGTGCGCGGCGTGGGCGAGTGTGCCGCCGAGGTGGTGGATGGCGCCGACTTCCTGCTCAGCGACGCCGACGCCGCCGTGGAGGAAGCCCACGCCCGCCCCGAGCGCGCCATCGTCGCGACCGAGCGTGCCTTCCGCCTCGCCGCGCGCGCCCTGCTCGCTGTCGACCACGCCGAGCCGCGGGCCGATGCCGAGGTGCTCGCCGCCTTCAAGTCCCGC
>VGRQ01000203.1 GCA_016875315.1 Deltaproteobacteria bacterium
GAGCAGCAGGCGAAGCTCCGCCGCGTGGGCGCCATGCTCCGGCGGCTGGGGCAGTAGCTAGGCCGGGCGGGCGGCGCCGCGCCCGCCGGCGCGGCGAGTCCGCTGAACTGTCAACACCCTCTAAGAGTTAGCTCTTGACACGTCAATAGCCAAGTCTTAACCCTTAACCTCCGGCACCTTCCGCACCTTCCGCACCTTCCGCACCTTCCGCACGCGCACCTAGCGCACCTTGTGCCACGCCTGTCGCGAGCGGAGCGGCCATGAGCCGCTCGGCCATCAACTTGCCGGGCGCCCACGCGCCGTGCGCCCGGATCACGGCCATGGCGGGGGCGAGGCAGGCGGGAAATGGCCGGGTCACCGCGTCGTGGCAGGCCTGCGCGAAGGGGTGCAGCCGGGCCCCGCGCACCGCGCGTTCCCGCGAGGGGAGGGGCCAGCCCCGGGCCGCGGCCAGGGCGTAGGCGGCGTCGGCGGTGGGCAGCGGCGGCAACTCGCTCGCTTCGAAGAGCGGCGAGATCCAGCCAGGTGAGGAGCTGAGCGCGAATCGCACGGCGCGAGTCTCGCGCACGACGTTGGCGGCACGGTAGGTGCCAGGCCAGAACACCTGCGCGATGCCCACCGTGTCGCGAGGGCGCGGGCAGATCACCTCCACCGCCACGCCATCGGGCAGCGCGGCCAGGCAGGCCTCCAGCGCCCCGTCGTCGCCATCGTCGATCACCAGCACCACGTCGCGCCTCGCGGCCACGCTCGGCAGCCCGGCCCGCCCTCGCACCCAGGCCTCGTGCGCCGAGAAGGGCGGCAGCCATCGACGCAGTTCGAGCTGCGCGTCGGCAGGCAGCTCGCGCTCCACCAGCCCGAGTGCCCAGGCAAAGCCCTCGGCGCGACCATGCCGGCTGTCACGCCAGCGCCGCTTGAACACCGGCTGCACGCAGGCGAGGAAACGGCGCCGGTGCTCCGCCGGGTCCTTGTGTTTCTGCCACCGCGCCGCTGCCGATCCCCGCAGGCCGTCGTGACGACGATACGCCATCACCGGCAACGGGACCGTCACCACCGGGCCGAGCGCGGTGAGCCGCAGGTAGTGATCCATGTCCTGCCCCCGCACGAGGGAGGGCTCGAAGGGGTCGAGCCGGCGCTGCGCCGACATCCGAACCAGCGTGGCGCCCGGTAGCGCCGGGATGGTGCAGAGCACGGCGCGGCGGGTGTGCGTCGCAGGCACCCGTGTCGCGACACGATAGTCGACGACGTCGCGCGTGGCGTGGTCCCACACCAGCGTGTCACCCCAGGCGGCCACCGCCTCGGGACAGTCGAAGAGCGCGTCGGCAAGCACGCGGACGCTGCCGGGGAACAACAGGTCGTCGTCGTCGAGCACCAGCACCGCCTCGCCGGTGGCGGCGGCCATGCCCGCCTCCAGCGCGGCCGGCTTGCCGCAGTTGGCCGCCTGCCGAATCACTCGCAGGTCGCGCTGCCCGGCCAGCCACTCCGCCGTGCCGTCGGTGGAACCGTCGTCCACGACCACGATCTCCACCGGCCAGTCCTGCGCGCGGGCGCTGGCGACGGCCTCGGGCAAGAGCGAGATGCGGTTGTAGGTGCAGATGAGCACCGTCACCCTCGGGCCGACGCGCCGCGGGCCGCTCTCGCGCACCTCGCGGCATGCCGCTGCGAAACCATCCTCGTCCACGGGAAACTCGCCGTGCCCCAGCATCGCCGCGGCCACCGCCAGCCGCGCCTCGCGGTCGCGCGGGCGAAAGCCGTTTCGAGGCACCATGCCGCCCCCATCGGTCGCACCGGTTTCACCTGGATACCCGCAGCCGGCATGACACCCGTTCGCTACACCGTCACCCTTGCTGACCGCGGTGGCCACCGCTTCCACGTGCGCGTGGACTTGCCGGGAGGCGTGGAGGACGTCGTCTTTCCCTCCTGGGCCCCCGGCTCCTACCTCATGCGCGAGTTCTCGCGCTTTGTCCGCGGTATCCACGCGCACCGTGAGGGCGCGGCGGTCCCGGTGCGGCGCGCGAGCCGCAACCGGTGGCAGGTGCAGGGCCCCGCCACACTCGAGTACGACGTCTACGGTCGCGACAAGACGGTGCGCACCGCGTTCCTTGACGAGTCGCTGGCCTTCTTCCTCCCCAGCAATCTCCTGGTGTACGCCCCGGGACAGCGCGAGTGTGTGATCGAGGTCGAGGTACCCGCGGGGCACACCGCGATCTGCCCGCTGGGAGAGGCGAGCCAGGGGCCCGTTGCCACGTGGACGGCGCCAGACCTCGACACCCTGATGGACAGCCCGGTGGCCGTCGGCCGCTGGGACACGGCGCACTTCGAGGCGCTCGGCGTGCCGCACGAGCACTACGTGGAGCCGGGGCACAACGCCGACCTCGGCCGCATGGCCGCCGACCTCGAGGCCATCTGCCGCTCCGCCGCGGGCCTATTTGGCGAGCAGTTTCCTTATGATCGCTACCAGTTCATAACCTTGCACGTGAAGAACGGTCACGGCGGGCTCGAGCACAAGACCAGCTCGGTGCTCCTGCGGCCGCGCCTCGGTTTCGTGGAGTCGAAGGGCTGGGAGGAGTTTCTCACCCTCGCCGCGCACGAGCACTTCCACGCCTGGAACGTCAAGCGCATCCACCCCGAGGAGCTCGGGCCGCGCTTCGACTACGCCAACGAGCACTACACGCGAGATCTCTGGTGGCTCGAGGGCGGCACGGTGTACTACGAGGAGCGCGTCGCGTACCTCGCGGGCTGCCTCGGCCGCGACCGCTATCTGGCCCGCCTCGCGGAGAATGTCCACCGCCTGCGGCAGGTGCCTGGCCGCCGCCACCAGTCGCTGGAAGACGGTAGCTTCGACGCCTGGGTCAAGCTCTACCGGCCAAGCGAAGACCTCGGCAACAGCACGGTGAGCTACTACCTCAAGGGCGGCGTGGTGGTGATGTGCCTCGACCTCGAGTTGCGCCACCGGACGGGCGGCGAGTTTGGCACGGACGAGGTGCTCCGGCGCCTGTGGCAGGGCTGGGGACGGCACGGCGTCGGCTACCCTACCGGCGAGTTGGAGCGGATTTGCCGCGACATCGCGGGAGGCGACGGGGACTTCGAGCGCTGGTTTGCCGCGCACGTCCGGGGCACCGACGAGGTGGCGGTGGAAGCAGCGCTCGACCACGCCGGTATCGACCTCGTGGCCGTGCCCGGCAAGCCCGGGGGCTGGCTGGGCGTGGAGTTGTCGGGCCTGGTGGTGTCGACGGTGCGGGAAGACGGGCCGTCGGCCTCGGTCCTGGCGCCGGGCGACGAGATCGTCGCGATGGACGGCGAGCGTCTCGACGCCGCTGGCCTCGGGGACCGCCTGCGCGACCTGGGCGCGGGGCAGCAAGTACGCCTCGTCCTGGCGCGCGATGGCCGGCTGGTCGAGCGCGACCTGCGACTATCGTACACGCGCAATTCGGAGTTGAAATTCGCCGTTCGGGCGACTAACGATCTGGAGCGCACCCGCGTGCGCGAGTCCTGGCTGTTCGCCGTCAAGCCACCGGGCACCTAGCCCATCATCACCCCCCCACAAGGTCACAGGCCGCCATCATGTCCAGCCCGCCGCCCCGCTCCACCCAGCCGCCCGAGCCGCCCGGCCCGGTGGCCCCGGGCGACGGGCGGGGCAGCTACCGCGACCAGATCGTCGGCGTGCGCGTGCAGCCTCACGACGCCACGCCCATGACCAAGGCCGACGCTGGCGAGGTCACGCGCAAGATGCGGCGGCAGAACCTGTCGCAGCGCACCCGGGTCGAGATCCCCACCCTCCGCGTCGTGGCCGGTCGCGACATGCTCTCCTACATCGCGTTGCACAATGCCGAGGAGATCGTCATCGGTCGCGACGACAACGCCGACCTGATCCTCACCGACGTCCTCGTCTCTCGGCGCCATGCGCGGGTGATCGTGGGCGACGACATGAGCATCACCGTGCACGACCTGGGCTCCACCAATGGCACGTCGGTCAACGGCCAGGCGGTGGAGCGCTCCTTGCTCCGGCCGGGCGAACACCTCGAGATCGGGGGCGTCTCGCTGCGGCTGGAGATGCTCTCGCTCGAGGAGATCGAGCACCTGTCCAACGTGGTGATGCGCCTGAAGCAGCAGAACCGCGACCCGCTGACCGGCCTGCTCACGCGCTCCTGGCTCGAAGAGGAGCTGCCGTTGTTGATGGACAGGAGCCAGCGAACTCGCTCCTCCGTGTCGTGCATCTTCTTCGACATCGACCACTTCAAGCAGGTGAACGACCGCTTTGGCCACCACGTGGGCGACGAGGTCCTGGTCGGCGTCGCGAGGCTGCTCCTGTACGGGGTCCGCGACAACGACCCGGTCGTCCGCTACGGCGGCGAGGAACTGGTGATGTTCCTCGACCATGCCGACGAGGCTCACGCCAAGGAGGTGGCCGAGCGCATCCGTCGCGACGTGCAGGGCCACGACTGGTCGCGCACCGCCGCCGGGCTCAAGGTCACCATCAGCGCGGGCGTGGCGCAGTGGGGCGTGGCCTGCGGGGGTGACGGGCGCGTCGCGGTGCTCGACCGCGAGAGCGCCCGCGACTGGCTGGGCCGCGCCGACGCCTGCCTCTTCGACGCCAAGCACGCCGGGCGCAACCGCGTCGTGGCGGCCACGCTCACTGCTCGCTAGCGCCGGGGCGTCACCGTGGACAACTGGATCGCCGGGCCCGTGGGCCGGCTCGAGGTGCTCTACCGTCCCGGCGAGGGCGCGCCGCCCCCCTCGGGACCGCAGGCCGCGGTGCTGTGCCACCCGCACCCAGCCCACGGCGGGACGATGCACAACAAGGTCGTCTACTGGATGGCGCGCGGGCTGTCGCAGCTCGGGCTCGCGACGCTGCGCTTCAACTACCGGGGCGTGGGCCTGTCCGAGGGCAGCTACGACGAGGGGCAGGGCGAGCAAGACGACATCCACGCGGCGATCGACTGGCTCGCGGCACGGCACGAGGGCGCGCCGATCTTGCTGGCGGGCTTCTCCTTCGGGGCCCGCTACGGGCTGGCGGTGGGCCTTCGGCACCCGGCTGTCGAGCGCCTCGTGGGCGTAGGCCTCGCGGTGCGATTGCTCGAGGGACACGCGCTCGTGGGCGGCACCAAGCCCGCGCTGTTCGTGCACGGCGATCGCGACGAGTTTGGCGGTTTCGCCGACGTCGAGGCACTGGTGGCGGGCTGGAACGCCCCGGCCGAGTTGCGGGTTCTGCGGCGGTGCGGCCACTTCTTCGACGGGCACCTTCCCCAGGTCGCGGAGATCATTCGCGACCGCGCCCTTGCCGACGGGCTCTCCGGGGTACACCTGCCGTAGAAAACGCGGGTTAGGGACGACTATGCGCTGGTTCGAGGAGTTCAGGAGCGTGCTCGGCCACGACAACGACGGCGAGCTCGGCCGAGCCGATCTTGTCGCCCTCGCGGCACGCGGCATCCTGTCGATGGCACGTCGCGACGCGAAAGGCAACATGGTGCTTCCCCCCGGCGTGCTGATCGCGGTCACCGCCGCCGACGGCTCGCTGGAAACCCTGCGCGGCTGGGTGAAGGACCCTGCCACCAACAAGGAGATCGACGCGAGGCTCCTCAACGAGCGCGTCGACGCGGCCGACCTTCCCGCGCGCCGGTGGACGGTGGCGCGGGGCGACAAGAACGGCCTCGAGGTGGTGGACGATCCCGACCCGGTGGTGGCGGTGCTGGTGGTCGAGGGGGGCGATCGCCACGGCGACCGCTTCCCCGTCGGGCCCGGCCGTCGCGAGTGGCGGGTGGGCCGCGGCCGCTGGCACGGCGACAACCGGCTGCCCAACGACATCGTGCTCGCCGAGTCGGCGCCGTGGTTGTCGCGTGGCGCGGCCGTGTTGAGGCGGGCCGGCAGCGGCTTCGAGGTGGAGTCGCGCGCCCAGGGCGAGTTCCTGGTCGTGATCCCGAGAGACGGCACCCCGCGTCGCCCGGCGCTCACCGCCAGCGGTCGCGTACCCCTGCACGTGGGCGACGCGCTGGAGTTCCACGACGGCAACGACGCCTCCATCCGGCTTCGCGTCGAGGCGCCGCCCGAGGCCGCAGAGGAGGCCAAGTGATCGAGTCCACCCGCGATCCCAACAAGTTCAAGGTCGACTTCGCCAGGGTGCCGCGGCCGTCGCCCCCCGGGCTCCTCGAGAAGGCGAAGGTGATCTTCACCCCTGTCCCCGCGGCGTCGATCCTCGATCCCTACGCGATCCGCAGCGTCCTCGTCGCGATGATGGACCGCTGCCGCCCCCTCGATGTCAACGGTGCCCCCTGGCTGTGGAACCACTACACCTTCTTCCTCGCCGAGACCGACCTGGCCGGCCTCGCCCCGATGGAGGCGGAGATCCGCGCGCAGGTGCTGCCGGTGCTCCACGAGGAGCTGATCCGGCGTGGCGTGACCCACCGCAAGAGCGTGGTGGTGCGCTGGGTGCCCGACGAGAACGGCGAGGTGCCGGCGGGAGCGGCGGTGATCTGGGGACAGCGCCTCGACGACGTGTCGAGCGCCGCGCCGATCAAGGGCGAGGTGACGGTGCGGGGCGACCGGATCGTCAAGGAGAGCAAGGCGTCGCATCCGGAGACGGAGCGCGACTACGCTCGCCTGTCCAGCAAGACCGGCAGCGTGGGGCTTCCCGAGGGACGACGTTGTGTTATCGGTCGCGACACAGCATCGGCAGTAGGGGGAGGCGGCGGCTCGGACGCGATCGGCCTGCCCGGCACCGCTGACAACAAGAAAATCAGTCGCCGGCAGCTGGCCATCCTCCTCCGCGGGAACGACGCGGAGATCGGGCGGGAGGCCAACGCCAACCCGGTGCGCGTGGGCGAGCGCGACCTTGCCGAGGGGGAGACGCTCACCGTGTCCCTGCCCGTCGAGATCGTGCTCAGCAAGGACCAGTGGCGCGGGAGCTTGTCCCGATGAGCGCCCTGGGCTGGGGGTACTGATGGCGCTCGACGCCGCGGCGCGCACCCACGCCGGCAAGGTGCGCGACACCAACGAGGACGCCTTCGTGTGCCGTCCCGAGGCAGGTCTTTTCGCCGTGGTGGATGGCATGGGCGGGGAGGCCCACGGCGAGGTGGCGGCGGCCATCGCGGTGCGGGCGCTCGCCGAGGTGCCGCCCGCGCCTGGCCTGGCCGGGGAGACCGCGCTCGCGCAGGCCATGCAGGTCGCACGCGAGCGAATCCTCGCGGAGGCCGACGCCGATCGCGCCAAGGAGGGGATGGGCGCCGTGGCCACCGCGATCCGCCTCGACGACGACGGCAAGAGCCTCCGCCTCGCCCACGTGGGCGACACGCGCGCCTACCTGGTGCACAAGGCGGGCGTGCGCTTGCTCACCCACGATCACGTGGCCGACGGGCCCGCGGGCACCAAGCGCCAGGTGGCGCGCGACCTCGGGCGTCGCGACGCGCAGGGCGAGTGGGTGGAAACGGGCCGAGCGAGCATCGAGCCCGGCGATCTCCTGGTGCTCTGCTCCGACGGCCTGACCGACGTGGTGCCGGAAGACGAGCTGTTGCAGGAGCTGGTGCGGCTGCGTGGCGCGAGGAACGCCGACGCCGTGGCCACGAGCCTGGTGGGCCGCGCCCTCGCCAGGGGCGGGCCCGACAACGTGACGGTGGTGGCGGTGCGCGTATCGCCCTTCGCCCGCGGCAAGGGAAAGGCGAGGGTTCCATGGTTGTACCTCGTCCTCGGCGTGGTCTTCCTCGCGCTCGGCGGCGCGCTGGTCGACGGCGACGCGCTCAGGAGGCTCGCGGCGTCGGCGGGCGGCGTGGGTTCCGGCGCGGTCCCCCTTCGCGTCGACGCGAGCCGGACCCTCGGCCCCGAGGCCCCCCTGGCGCTTCGTCCGGGGACGGAAACGGTGGTCGCCGGCGAGCGCGCGTTCACCGTGCGCGGCCACGCGCTGGTCGGCAGCGACTGGACGATCACCGCGCGCGCGCTCGCGGCGGTGACCATCGAGCGATCGGTCATCGAGATCGACCGGGACCTCGCGGTGGTGCTCGAGCCCGGCGCCGAGCTCTTGCTGCGCGACGTGCGCGTGGAGCGGGGCCGCATCCGCGTGGTGGCACCGCAGAGCACCCGGGTGACGATCGACCACCTCTCGCTGCCCTCGCCCGAGGCGCTGGTGGTCGAAGGCGAGGGGACGGTGCGGCGTACCGGCGTGGTCGAGCCCGCACCCGCGGGCGGAGCGTTGCCCTGACCCGCCTCTCCGCCATCCTCGAGCCGCTGCTGGTCCTGCTCGCGATGGCGCTGGTGCCCTGGCTCGCGTCGGTCGCGCTGGACAGCGGCCTCGCGGCGGCGGCCCTGCGTGGCGAGCTCGCCGACCCGGCGGCG
>VGRQ01000204.1 GCA_016875315.1 Deltaproteobacteria bacterium
ACCTACAGCCTACAGCCTTCAGCCTACAGCCTCCCCCACACCCCACACGCCTCCCGGCACGTCTCCACGTCGGGGACCAGGGCCAGTCGGATGTAGTCGCGACCGGCGTCGGTGATGGCGAAGGCCGAGCCGGGGTTGACGACGATGCCGTGCGACAGGAGCTTCTCGGCATAGGACTGCCCGTCGTGACCCTCGGGCACGCGCACCCAGAGGTAGAAGCTGGCCTCGCTGGCTACGATCTCAACGTCGCGACTGCGTAGGAATTCGACCAGCACCGCCCGCTTCGCCGCGAAGATCGCGCGCCGTTCCTCGGCGTGGGCGTCGTCCGCCCAGGCGGTGGCGGCGGCCGCGTTGACGAAGTCCTGCGGCGCGAGACCGGGGTTGGCGCGCAGGTCCCTCAGGGCGGCGATCGCGCGCGGGTCGCCCGCGATCATCCCCGTGCGGTAGCCGGTCATGCCCGAGCGCTTCGACAGCGAGAAGACCGCCACCACGCCCTCCTGGGCCACCTCCAGGATGCTCGGCGGCGGCCGGTCGAACCAGGTGTCGGCGTAGCACTCGTCGCTGGCGAGCAGGATGTCGTGTTCCCGGCAGACCTCCCAGGTGCGGCGCAGGTCGTCGCGACTCATCACTGCGCCGGTGGGGTTGTGGGGACTGTTGATCCAGAGCAGCCGCGTTCGCCGCAGCAGCTCGCGCGGGAGTTCCCACGGGCGCTGCACGAAGTCGCCGTCGAGCCGCTGGGGGACGGCCTCGCCCCCGGCGAACACCGCGCCCCGGTAGTACACGCTGTACCCCGGGTCGGGGAACACCACCGCGCGGTCGTCGGCCCGCGGGTCGACCACGAGCAGCGGCAGGTGAAACACGACCTCCTTGCTTCCCGAGCTCGGCAACACCTGGCGATCTGGATCGATACCAACGCCGAAACGTCGCGATGCCCAGCCTGCGAAGGCGGCGCGCACGTCGCGATCGCCGAGCACGGTGGGGTAGCGACAGTTGCCCGGGATGCTGGCCCCCACGCGGGCGCGGATGAAGTCGGGCGTGGGCTCGGTGGGATCGCCGGTGCCGAAGTCGTAGACGGGCTTGCCCTGGGCGATGAGCTCGGCCTTCTTGCGGTCGAGGACCACCGTCGGGTAGCTCGGCAACTGGCCGAGGAGAGGGTTCAGGCGCACGCCGGCACCCTAGCCGACCGGGCGGGCAGGGTGCCCGTGAAACTGGATACTTGGCCAGCATGCGCGTTTTCCTCGCTGGCGCCACCGGCGCGACCGGTCGCGTGTTCATCCCCCTCGCCGAGAAGCGGGGCCACCCGCTGGTGCTGCACGTGCGTCCCGCCACGGCCGCGAAGCATCCCCTCGGGCAAGACCCGCGCGCCGTGGTCTTCGATCTCGCCGACGACAGTGCCCTGCGACGCGCGATCCGTGGTTGCGACGTGATCGTCTCGCTGGTGGGGACGATGAAGAAACGCTTCGCGACGGGCGACACCTACGACACCAGCGACGTCGGCACCACCCGGCAACTGGTGGAGGCCGCCAAGGCCGAGCGCGTCTCGCGCTTGCGGCTGTTGTCGTCGTACGGCGCCGGCGGGCCGGGCGCCTACGCCCAGATGAAGGGCGAGTGCGAGCGCATCGTGATGGCGGCCCGCGACATCCGCTGGACCATCTTTCGTCCCTCGGCGCTGGTTTCCCCGGCATGGGACACCTCCGATCACCACGGCAAGCGCGAGGTGCCGGGGGTCATCCAGTGGTTTGGCAACACGATGCGCCACTTGCCCGGTCTCCAGGGCCTGGCCGACGACATCCGGCCCATCCCCATCGAGGTCGTCGCCCGCGCCATCGTGTCGACCCTCGAGAACCCGCGCGATCGCGAGATCCTCAGCGGGCGCGATATCTGGCCGCTCGGCGAGGTCTAGATGTTGCTGTTGCTGGTGGCGTGCGACCTCGAGCGTGCGCCAGGCCCTCCCGACGCGCCCGTGGTGGTGTTCGAGGTGCCGAAGGGCGCCACCGCGCGCGGGCTGGGTGATGACCTCGCCGCGCTGGGGCTGGTGCAGAGCCAGTCGAAGTGGGACTGGTACATCCGGCTCAACAAGGCCGGAGCTTGCATCAAGGCAGGCAGGCACGAGCTGAGCGCGTCGATGAGCGCCCCCGAGCTCGTGGAGGCGCTCTGCGGCGTGCCCATCCCCGACGAGGTGGCGTTCACGGTGCTGGAAGGGTGGCGGGTCCGCGACATCGACGCGGCGCTGGTGGAGAAGGGCCTCATCGAGCCGGGTGCCTTCATCGACGCGGCGGGAGGCAAGGAGGGCTACCTGTTCCCGGAAACCTACATGGTGCCTGCGCAGGGCTTCGATGCCGCGAAGTTCGTCGAGCGACAGCTCGCCACCTTCGACGAGCGCTTCGGCAAGGCGTACACCGGCGAGCGCCCGCTCGGCGAGGTGGTCGTGGTGGCCAGCATGCTCGAGCGGGAGGAGCCGAGCCCGGCGAACCGCCCGATGGTGGCGGGGATCATGTACAAGCGGCTGGCCAGCAACTGGAACCTCGGTATCGATGCAACGAGTCGCTACACGCTGTCCGACTGGAACAACCGCGAGGATTTCCTCGAGAAGCTCCGCGACCCGGCCGATCCGTACAACACGCGCCTGCGGCCGGGCCTGCCCCCGACGCCCATCGGCAACCCCGGTCTCGCCTCCCTCCAGGCCGCTGCCGCGCCGACTGACAGCGAGTTCTGGTATTATCTCCACGATAAAGACGGCGTACTCCACCCGAGCCGCAGCGTGGGCGAGCACGAGGCCTACCGGCGGAAGTACAACGTGTACTGATTGACGGGGTAAGCGCGCCACGGTGATCGTCGCCTCCGTCCGGAACCCGTGGTCGGTCATGGTGGCCAGCCTGTTCGTCACCCTCGCGGGCGTGATGGCGGCTCGCCTGTTGCCGTCGCAACTCCGTCCCACGGTGGAGCCGCCGGAGATCGTGGTCACCACCGCGTACCCGGGGGCGGCGCCGGCCGAGGTGGAAGACCAGGTCACCCGGCGCATCGAGGAGCAGATCCGCTCGGTCAACGGGCTGCGCGAGATGTTGTCGAGCAGCAGCCTGTCGCGATCTGAGATCACCCTGCGCTTCACCGAGGGCATCGACCGCGACGCGGCGATGATTGACGTGCTCAACAAGATGGCGGGCGTGCGGGGCCTGCCGCCGGAGGCCGACCCCCCCGAGGTGGTGGCGACCTCGTCCGACAGCCAGTCGCCGATGATCTGGCTCGGCCTGCGCGAGCCCGAGGGACAGCCGCCCACCGAGCAGCGCCTGCTCCGCGACCTCGCCGACGAGGTGATCTCGCCGCGCATCCGGCGTGTCGACGGCGTCGCCGGTCTCATCGTCAGCGGTGGCGCCGAGCGCGAGATGCACGTGCGCACCGACTTTGATGTACTGTCGCGACTCCAACTGTCAGTGCGCGACATCCTCGCGGCGCTCACCCGCGACAACGCCAACGCGCGCGGGGGGCCGCTCACGGCGGGCAAGCGCGAGTACGCGGTGCGCACCACGGCGCGCGCCGAGAGCGCCGAGGAGCTGGAGAGCATCGTCATCCGCAGGGACGAGAGCGGCACGATCCGCGTGGGCGACGTGGCCGAGGTCGTCGCCGAGCCCGGGTTGCAGCCCTCGATCATGCGACTCACCGGGGTGCCGGGCGTGGCGCTCGGGGTGCAGCGGCGCACCGGCGCGAACGTGCCGAGCACCACGCGGGGGGTGCTCGAGGCGGTGAACGAGCTCCACGCGCAGTTCGAGGCGCAGGGCTTCCCCGCGCGCATGCGGGTGCTCTACAGCGAGCAGGACTACATCGACGAGGCGCTAGCGGGCGCGCTCGGCAACATCGCGGGCGGCGCGCTCCTGTCGCTCGGCGTGCTGTGGTGGGTGCTGCGTTCGTGGCGCGCGGTGGGCGTGGTCGCGCTCGCGCAGCCGCTGGCGGTGCTCGGGGTGTTTCCCGTGCTCTGGGCGCTTGGCCGGAGCCTCAACATCATCACGCTGGCTGGCCTCGCCTTCGCGGTGGGCATCACCATCGACAACGCCATCGTCGTCGTGGAGAACGTGTACCGCTTACGACAGGCGGGCCGGCCCCCGGTGGACGCGGCGCTGGAGGGCACCCGCGAGGTGGCCGGCGCCATGCTCGCGGCCACGCTCACCAACGTCTGCGTGTTTGCGCCGGTGATCTTCCTCGGCGGCGAGGCGGGCCAGATCTTCCGCGACCTCGCGCTGTCGATCTCGGTGGCCTGTGCGCTCTCGCTGCTGGCGGTGCTCACCGTGGTCCCCGCGCTGGCCGCCCGCGGCATCGGCACGGTGCGCGAGGACGCTGGCCCGGGCGGCTTCGCACGGGCCTACGGGCGCGTGATCGACGCGGTCACCAGCCGTCGCCCCTGGGCGCGCCTGGCGGTGATCGGCGGCGCCCTGTCGTTGTCCTGCGCGGGCGTCTTCCTCGTGCCCGACGCGAGCTACCTGCCCGAGGGCAACCGCAACCTCATCCTCACCGTGGCGCGGCCGCTGCCGGGCACCTCCCCGGCGGCAGCGGCCGAGTTGCTCCGGCCGATCGAGGAGGAACTGGTCGACGATCCGCGGATCGGCCGCACCTTCGTGGTGTTCAACACGCGTTTCTCCGCCATGGGCCTCACGCTCCTGCCGCCCCACAGCGCCCCCGGCCCCTTCGCGGAGTTCCTCGGAGAGCTGCGCGGGCGCACGGCCCGGATCCCCGGCTTTCGCTTTCTGTTCCCGCGGCGCGCGAGCATCTTCAACGACCCGGGACGCCAGTTCGAGGTGCGGGTGGTGGGTCCCGATCTCGGCGAGCTGGTCAAGACCGCCGGGCAGATCCAGGCCAAGCTCGCCAGTATCGACGGCATCGTGTCGGTCCGCAGCAACTACGAGGCGGGCACGCCGGAAATCCACGTGGAGCCCGATCGCCGGCGGCTCGCCGAGCTCGGGCTGCGCCCGGCCGATCTCGCGGTGGCCGTGGAAGCAGCGGTGGGCGGGCGCCGCGTGGGCACCTTCCTCGACGCCGGGGAGGAGATCGACCTGGTGGTGCTCGGTCCCGACGCCTACCGCGAGGACCCCCGGGCGCTGGCCTCGGTGCCGGTGGCGCCGGGGGTGCGCCTCGACGCGGTGGCGCGCGTGGTCGAGGGGAGCGGCCCGGTGGCCATCCCCCACTTCGACCAGCAGCGCGCGGTGACGCTCTCGGTGAACGTGGGCGAGGGACTGCCGCTCGGCCACGCGATCGAGCAGGCGCAGGCCGAGGTCTTCGCCCCCTTCCGCGCCTCGCTGCCGCCGGGCTACGCCATCCTGCTCGGGGGCACGGCCGACCGCCTCGACGAGACGCTGGACGGCCTCGCGCACAGCTTCGGCTGGGCGGTGTTGATCGTCTACCTGCTCCTGGTGGCGCTCTACCGCTCCTGGGGGGCGCCGGTGGTGATCCTCACGGCGGTGCCGCTTGCCGTTTGCGGCGCGTTGCTAGCGCTCGCGGCCGTCAACGTCGTCTCTCGCGTCGAGTTCGACACCATCGCAATGCTCGGCCTGGTCTTGCTCTGCGGGGTGATCGTCAACACCTCGATCCTCATCGTGAGCCAGGCCCAGAATTTCGTCGATCACGGAATGTCGCCCGCCGACGCGCTCCGCGAGAGCAGCGTCACCCGCTTGCGACCGATCCTGATGAGCGCGATCACCTCGGTGGTGGGCATGTTGCCGCTCGCCGCGGGCACCGGCTCGGGGACGGAGCTCTACCGTGGCCTCGGGGTGGTGATGGTGGGCGGGCTCCTGCTCGGCACGGTGATGGTGCCGCTGGTGGTGCCGGCCACGCTGGCGCTGTCGCCACGCTGGCGGCGTCGCGACGGCTAGTCGTCGTCGCCACCGCTGCGCACCACGCTGCGCATGTTCTTCGGCAGCACCTTCTTGCGCAGCCGGATGCTCCCCGGGGTGATCTCCACCAGCTCGTCTTCCGCGATGTACTCGAGCGCGCGCTCCAGGGTCATCTGCACCGGCGGGACCAGGATCTGCTTCTCGTCGGCGCCGGCCGAGCGGATGTTGGTGAGCTGCTTGGCGCGGGTAGGGTCGACGTTGATGTCGTTCTCGCGGCTGTTTTCCCCGATGATCATCCCCTCGTACACCACCGTCTGCGGCGACACGAACATCCGGCCGCGCGGCTGGAGGTGGAAGAGCGCGTAGGTGGTCGCCTCGCCGAGCCGGTCGGCGATGAGAGAGCCGTTGGCACGGCTCTGGATGTGCCCGGCGAACTCGTCGTAGCCGTCGAAGAGGGTGTTGAGCAGGCCCTGTCCCCGGGTGTCGTTGAGGAACTCGCCGCGGAAGCCGATGAGCCCGCGGCTGGGGATGCGGAAGAAGAGGCGCACGCGGCCGCTGCCGTCCATCTTCATTTCCACCATGCGCCCCTTGCGCAGCGCCATCTTCTGCGTCACCACGCCCATGAAGGTCTCGGGGAAATCGAGCTGGGCGATCTCGTAGGGCTCGAGCGTCTTGCCGTCCTTCTCCTGGAGGCGGACTTCCGGTCGCGACACGCTCATCTCGAAGCCCTCGCGGCGCATCGTCTCGATGAGGATGGCGAGCTGCAGCTCGCCACGGCCGTACACGCGCATGGTCTCGGCGGAGCCGGTGTCTTCCATGCGCAGCGCCGGGTTCATCAACATCTCCTTGTCGAGACGCTCGCGGATCTGCCGCGCGGTGACGTACTTGCCCTCGCGCCCCGACATCGGCGAGCTGTTGGCCGAGAAGGTCATGCCGATGGTGGGCTCGTCGACCTTGAGGCGCGGCAGGGGCTGGGGGTTGTCGAGCGCGGTGAAGCTGTCGCCGATGTTGACCTCGGGGATGCCGGCGATGGCGCCGATGTCGCCGGCCACGAGCTCGGCCGCCGCCACGCGCTTCATGCCCTCGAACTGGAACAACGACGTGACGCGCACCCGCTTGGGCTCGCCGTTCTCGCCCACGTGGGCGACGTCGGTCTTCTCCTTGATCGCCCCGGCGGCCACGCGCACGATGGCGAGGCGACCCACGTAGTTGTCGTAGTCGAGCTGGGTGACGAGCGCGCGCAGCGGTCCCTCGTTGATGGCGCGGGGCGGCGGGATGCGCTTGATGATCGTCTCGAACATCGGCAGCAGGTCGTCGCCCTTCTCGCCGTAGGTGGCGGTACACCAGCCGTCGCGCGCCACGGCGTAGAGGATGGGGAACTCGATCTGCTGGTCGTTGGCGCCGAGGTCGATGAACAGGTCGTACACCTCGTTGACCACTTCCTGCACCCGCGCGTCGGGACGGTCGATCTTGTTGACGCACACGATGATGGCGAGCCCCTGCTCCAGCGCCTTGCGCAGCACGAAGCGGGTCTGCGGCAGGGGTCCCTCGCTCGCGTCGACGAGCAGCATCGCGCCGTCGACCATCTTCAGCGTGCGTTCCACCTCGCCGCCGAAGTCGGCGTGGCCCGGCGTGTCGACGATGTTGATCTTGGTGTCGCCGACGTGGATCGAGGCCACCTTGGCCATGATGGTGATGCCGCGCTCGCGCTCGAGGTCCATCGAGTCCATCACGCGCTCGGCCACCTGCTCGTTGGCCCGCCAGGTGCCCGCCTGTCGCAACAGCCCATCGACCAGCGTGGTCTTGCCGTGGTCGACGTGGGCGATGATGGCGAGGTTGCGCAGATTCACGACGGCACCCAGGGTTGAGGGGCCGCGCGACTAACCGCTAGATGGGGAACGGGTAGGTGATTGTCAGCGGGTCGCCGTCGAAGGGCGGGAACTGGATCGCCTTCACCGCCCCGGAGAGGCAGCCGTCGAAGTCGGTGTCTTTCCACTCGCCGCTGGGGATCTTCGCGCTCGACACGGTGCCGCTGGACTGCACCGTGAGCTTCACCTTCACGCCGCTCGGCAGCGAGCCGCCGTCGTTCTTCTGCTTGATGAAGCAGAGCTTCACGCCCTTGTTGTTCTTGATCATCGTGTCGATCACCCGCGTGTCGAGCGCGGCGGCCTTGGCCGGGGCGGCCTCGGGCTCGGCCGCCTTCGCGGTGCTGGACGACGTGGAGGTGGACTTGGTGCTGGTGCTCGGGGTGCTGGTGGACGCGGACTTCGTCGACGTGCTCGCGGAGGGCGTGCTCGTGGTGGTGCTCGACGTCTTCGGCTGGATGCGCTCCGGCGAGCTCGACGGTGCTGGCGTGCTCGTGGACTTGGTCGACGTCGTGGTCGACGTGGACTTGGTGGGTGCGGGCGTGGCGACCGCCGGGGCCGGCGGCGGCGCGGCCACCACGGGGGCCGGCGCGGGCGTGGCGATCACCGGGGC
>VGRQ01000205.1 GCA_016875315.1 Deltaproteobacteria bacterium
CGGCCCGCGGAATGCGGCGGCGCCCGCCACGCCGGTGCCGTCGCCCGCCCCCGCCGACGTTCTCCCCCCACTGACCGGCGCGGACCTCGCCAGGTTCCGGGCCTGGCTCGCCGTGAGCCAGCGCGCCCTCGCCACGAAGCTCGGCGTCGAGCAGAGCAGCATCTCGAAGGGCGAGGGCAAGCCCACGACCGTCCTTGCGCCGCATCTCCGGAAGGCGCTCCACCTCGCGATGCAGGAGCCGCGCGACACGGCGAAGGGGGCGTCGTGAAGCTGGCCTCCGCCGTCGCCGCCGGCACGGAGCGCAGGATCGCCCGCGCCATCGCACCAGTGCGTGTCGCACTGCGCGAGGGACGCTCGCTCCTGTGCTGTTTCGACCAACCGATCGGCACGACGCGACTCGATCTCCTCGGCCCCCACGGGATGATCGGCGGTTCGGACGACGGCTTCCTCGTCGCGCCGGTGCCGACGCTGCGCCTGTGGTCCCCCACCGCGACGAGCCGCCCCATCGCCATCGCCGCCGCCAACAAGGATTTCCCGGAGGCGCTCGACGCCCTCGCACGGCGGGCCACCCCGCTAGTCGGCGACGAGCTGCCGATGCTGCTCGCACTGCTCGCCGTGGTGCGCGAGGAGACCGCCGGCATGCGCTTCCGCATCCCCGGCGTCGGCGACGCCGTGACCGCGAGCGGTCGCCCCGGCATCGCAGCGTGGGCCTCGGCCCTGTCCCTCGCCGACATCCAAGCCGCCGTGCTGAAAGCGGTTGCGTAGGCGCCGCGCACTATGTCAAGTTCGACCAGGATTCTGGAGCCCGCCATGCCCATCGTCGGAGCCGCGTACCTGAGGTGCAGTGATCCCCGCCAAGATAAGTCGATCGAACAACAGCGCGCCGAAATCGAACGCCGCGCCGCTGCCGACGGCGTCGTGATCCCGGAGACCAACTGGTTCGTGGACGAGGGCATCAGCGGGCGCGCCGTGAAGAAGCGCGTCGCCTACCAGTCCCTCATCCGGGTCGCCGAGGCCCAGCGCGACGCCCGCTTCGGACGCTCCAAGTCGCGCGCGCCGGGCATCGACCGCCTCTACGTCTGGGCGATCTCGCGCGTCGCGAGGAACATGTTCGATTGTCTCCGTGCGCTCGCGACGTTGGATGAGGCGAGCATCACCGTCGTCTCGTTGACCGAGCCCGACGCCGGCGACAAGTCGTTCACCAAGTTGATCCGACCGATTCTTGCATGGCTCTCGGAGAGGTACAGCGAGGAACTCTCGCGCAACGTGAAGCGCGGGATGCAGTCGCAGGCCGAGCAGGGGTTCTGGCAGAACGGGCACGCCCCCTACGGCTACGAGGTGGTCGAGGGCCGGCTCACGGTGACCGACGGGTCTCGCCCGGCCTTCGAGGTGGTGAAGCGGATCTACGCCGAGTACCTCGAAGGGAAGGACGGACAGAAGCGGCTCGCCGAGAAGCTCACCCGCGAGGGCATCGAGCCGCCGACGCGCAACGTCGAGCGCCACCGGTTCGCGGGGACGTGGCTTCCGAAGCACGTCCAACGGGTGCTCACCAACCCTACCTACCTCGGCCACATCGTCCAGAACGGTGTGGTCGTCGCTCGCGACGCGCACGAGGCCGCAGTCACGCAGGAGCAGTTCGACCGGGTGGCCGCCCTACGCACGCTCAAGGACCGCTCCAAGGAGGAGGGCAGGAATGGGAACCACGCCATCCACATGAGCGAGCGCGGGATCCTTACGCCGTGGCTCCGTTGCGGGACCTGCGGCGGGCGCATCGCCGTGACGGCCGGCGGCCACACCGGCACCGTCCGCCACTACTACTGCTGCCGCACCCGCGCGGAGAACAAGGCGCTCTGCTCGGGGCTCACCGTTCGCGTCGAGAAGCTCGACGCTGCCGTGCTCGACTTCATCCATGGCGACGTACTCACGCCGGAGAGCGTGCAGGCGTTGATCGACCAGTCGCTCACGACGCTCGCCGAGCAACCCGACGAGGTGCAAGCCGAGCGCGCCCGCCTCGCCGACGACATCACCGAGCTGGGCCAGCGCATCCGCCGGGTGGGCGTCCAAGTCGCCAACGGCATCCTCGCCGACGAGGACGCCCGTGCGATCAACGCGCCCCTGCTGGCGAAGCGCGAGGGGCTGAAGCTGCGGTTGGCGAGCCTCCCCGAGCGCAAGCCGGTCCCCACCCCGGAGCAGATCGACCCGATCAAGTTCCGCGCTGCCGTGCTCGAAGCGTGGAGCGCGCGCCCCCTCGACGAGCGCCGCGAGGCCCTCGACCGTCTCATCGAGAAGATCACCCTCTCGTCAGGCGGCGCCCACGTGGACTACCGCGTGAAGGGCCAACAGATCGCGTTTCACCAGCCTGACCCCTCAGGCCCCCCAAACCCCCCCATGTCATTCCGCGTGGAGTCCGTGTCGTTGTACGCGGCCCCTGGGTTGCCCGCGTCGATGCACGGCGACGTGGCACTCAGCGTGAAGTCCCAGCTCGACGCGAGCTTGGCCGCCGTGTAGGTGAACAATGGGTCGTCATCGATGTTGCCACCCGAGCTGGTGGGATCCCCCACGCCCACGAAGCTGTCGGGGGTGTTGCCGTAGAAGTCGGAGTAGTCGACAGTCACGGTTGCCGATGAGCCGGCGGCGTATACCGCCGCGCCGCAGGTGCTCCCGAGCCCGAGTACACAGGTGTTCTCCGCCACGATGCTGTTCATCAGCGACAAGGATGTGCCCGAGGCGATGTAGAACGCGCCGCCGTAGCTATACGTGGTCCCGCTCGAGCCGTTGCGGAAGGCGACCGTGTTCACCAGCTCCATCGTGGTGGTGCCGTAGGCGGCCACCGCGCCGTAGGCGATGCCGGTGGCCGCGGCGGTGTTGTGGCTCAGGATCACGTTGGTGAGCGTGACATCAGAGGCCCCGGAGGCGAAGAGCGCGGCGCCCTCGCTCGTGCCAGCATCGATGCCGTTGTCGCGCAGCACTGCCTGCACCAGGTCGAGCGTAGAGTTGTTGACAAGAAGGCCCGCCGCGGCGCCGGTGTCGGTGGCAGCGCTGTAGTCCACCACGTTGTCGGTGATGGTGCCCCCCGTGATGCTGATGCGCCCGCCGTCGGCGGAGAGCGCCGCGCCCTGCGCCGCCGCCGCGTAGAGCGTGGCCCCGGTGCGAATGGCGGCGTTGTCGCTCAGCTCGAGGTTGACCGCATCGAGGTCGACCGCCGAGAGCGAAAGGCCGGTGCCGAAGGCGTAGCCGTAGCTGGTCACGCTGCCGACCTCCGAGATGTTGCCGGTGACACTCACGTCGGTCCACACCAGATCCACGTCATAGGCGTACACGCCCGCGCCGTAGATGTAGGCGGTGGCGATCCCGGCGGGCTCGGCCACGTTGTCGCGGACGCTCACGCTCGTGAACTCGGCGTCGGCGAGCAGGTAGATGCCCGTGCCCACGCAGTCGGTCGCGGAGCTGCAAGTGTTGCCGTACACCGCCACGTCGTCGAGCACCACGCTGTCGCCGTCGAGGTACAACCCCCCGCCGAACGCCGCCTCGCCCCCGGTAAAGTCGATGCCGCGGAGCACCAGGTCTGCCCGGCCCGCGGTGTCGTTCCAGGACAAGGCGCGGTCCACCCCGTCGGCCTGCACCACGGTGCTGCCCGAGCCCGCTCCCTGGAGGGTGATCGCCAGGTCGCCGAGGTCGAGCGTCTCGGCGTAGGTGCCCGCGGCGATGCAGATGAGGTCCCCGTCGCTCGCGGCATCGACAGCGGCCTGGATGCTCGCCATCGCCGAGGGCACCGCGAGGGGGCCGTCCACGTAGCCATCGCAGTCGGTGTCGATCCCGTCGCAAGCCTCGCTGCCCGCAGGGTTGATGGCGTCGTCGTCGTCGTCGCAGTCGTCGTCGTTGGCCACGTGACCGGTGGGCTGGTCGCACGACCGGGTGGTCGAGGCGGCGGTCCCGTAGCTGTCGCCGTCGGTGTCCGCGTACCAGGTGCTCGCGTCGGTGGCGTCGTCGTCGATCGTCCCGTTGCAGTCGTCGTCGGCGTCGTTGCAGTCGCCACCGGTCTCCACGTGCCCGGCGGGACGGTCACAGTCGAGGGTCGCCAGGTCGCCGCCGTAGCCGTCGCTGTCGCCATCGGCGTACCAGGTGTCCGCATCGGTCGCCCCGGCGTCGATGTCGCCATTGCAGTCGTCATCGACGTCGTTGCACAGCTCCTCGGCGCCGGGAAACACGGCGGGGTCGCCGTCGTCGCAGTCCTCGCAGGCGATGACGCCGTCGCTGTCGCGGTCGTCACTGCCGCTCGACCCGTCGCAGTTGTAGTCCACCGGGTCGTCGCAGGACTCCTCGGCGCCGGGGTGGAAGGAGGCATCGCCGTCATCGCAGTCGCCGCCGTACTCGGCGTAGCCATCGGGCAGCACGCAGGCCTCCAGGGTGGCGCCGTCGGTGCCGAAGCCGTCGCCGTCGCCGTCCTGGTAGTAGGTCTGGTCGTCGACCGCGTCCTCGTCGGTGGTCCCGTCGCAGTCGTCGTCGGCCTCGTTGCAGGTCTCGTCGGCACCGGGGTGGCGGTTGGCGTTGCCGTCGTCGCAGTCATCGCCTCCGCAGGCCACGTCGTCGTGGCCGTCGCGGTCCACGTCGCAGCCGATACCGGTGTCGGCGGTGTCGCCCGTGTCGCCTGTCTCGCCGCCGCCGGTGTCGCCCCGGCCCGTGTCGTCCAGGCCGGTGTCGGACACGCCCGACTCGCCGGGTGCCAGGCTGTCGTCGCCGCCCAGGCGGGCTTGCACCTCGGCGTCGGTCACCCACACGCAGCCGGAGAGCAGGACGAGGATCGCGGGTCGCATGGCATCAAGGTCTCGCCCGGCGACCGGGGATAGGTAGTGGCCATGGCCACCGCCCCCGTCATCCACGGCTACAAAGACCAGGTCCTCCCCGTGAAGATGGCGGTGGGGCTCGGCTCGCCGAGGGCCGTCGGGCTCGTGTTGCCCGGCGCGGCCTACACTCAGGACAGGCCACTTCTGGTCGCGACACGAGAGGTATTCGTGGCGCAGGGCGCCGAGTGCCTGCTCTCCGAGCGCTACTACGGCATGGACAAGGCCCTCGCGGCCCTCACCGGCGAGGAGCGCGATCTCTGCATCGCCACCGACAGCGGCGCCCTCGGCCGCGCCGCCTTCGCGCAGGCCGCCGGCCGGCCCGTGTGGCTGGCGGGCAAGTCGATCGGCACCACGGCGCTGGCGCACGCCATCAAGCAATTGCCCGACCTCGCCGCCTTTCCCTCCGCCTGGCTGACGCCCCTGTGGAAGGACGACCTGGTGTACCGGGCGATCGAGGCGATGGGCGCTCGGGCCCTGGTGCTCATCGGCAAGGCCGACCCCCAGTGGGACCAGGCCCTCGCCGACAAGCTCGCGAAGAAGAAGGTGACGGTGGTGGCGGTCGACGGCGCCGACCACGGGATGACCGTCGCGGGCGACAAGGCCACCACCGACCTCGTCGTGACCGACCTCCGCGCACGCCTCGCGACGCTGCTGGCCCCCGCCTAGAGCGCGGCGGCCAGCTCCTCGTACAAATACACATTCGCGACAATCGCCTTCTCGAACACCCCGAGGTGCAGGGACTCGTCCGGCCCGTGTGCCGTGGTCTTCGGGTCGATCACGCCGTTGAGGATGAGCGGCAGGTCGCCGAAACGGCGGCCGAACATCTCCACGAAGGGAATGCTGCCCCCCACGCCGATGTGCAGCATCGGGCGGCCCCAGGCGCGCGTGTACGCCCGGTCGGCAGCGGGGAAGGCAGGCCCCGTGGGCGTGTAGAGCCAGGCGCCCGAGGCCTGCGACTGCCACTCCACGTCCACCCGCACGCCGCCCGGAGGGTCGCGCTGCAGCTCGGCGCCGATCACCGCCTTCACCTCCTCGTCGGCCTGTCCCGGGGCCACGCGGATCGAGAGGATGGCCTCCGCGCTGCGACGCAGCGCGTTCTTCTTGATCTCCCGCGTGGGGAGCGTGGTGGCCACCACGGTGATCGCCGGCTGGCGCCAGAGGTGCTCGGCCGGCGGGGCGCCGCGCGCGGGCAGGGGATCCACGCCCTCGACCAGGTGCGCGCCCTCGCGGATCACCTCGGTGGTGAGCGGCACGTCCCATGCCGCCTTCGCCCAGGACTCGGGCACGTCGACCCGGGGAGCGCGCAGGCGCCCGTCATTGTCGACCAGTCGCGACACGAGCTTCATCAGCGCCGTGGTGACGTCGGGCACCATGCCGCCCCAGAGGCCGGAGTGGATGTCGGCGCTGAGCGCCGTGCAGCGGACGGTACACTCCAGGATGCCGCGCAGCGACACGGTGAGGCCGGGGATCTCGGGCGACGGGTTCTCGCAGTCGGTGAGAATCATCGCGTCGGCCGCGAAGCAGTCGGGGAAGGCATCCATGTAGCGCTCGAGGTTGGGGCTCCCGATCTCCTCCTCGCCCTCCACCACCAGCCGGAGGTTGCACGGCAGCTCCCCGTGTACCGCCAGCCAGGCCTTCACCGCCGCCATGTGGCTCACCCAGCCGCCCATGTCGTCGGCGGCGCCGCGCGCGTAGAGCCGCCCGTCGCGCACGGTGGGCTCGTGGGGCGGGCTGGTCCAGGTTTCCCCCTTCACCGGCTGCAGGTCGAGGTGGCCGTACACGAGGATGGCCGGCTTGCCCGGGGCGTTCATCCGGCTCGCCGTCACGCAGGGAAGCGCGCCGTCGAGCTCGCGCACGGCGGCGTCGGCGAAGCCGAGGGCCACGAGGTCGTCGCGCACGCGCGCCGCCAGCGCGCGCACGTCGGCCGCGTGAGCCGGGTCGCAGGAGATGGCGGGCGTGCGCAGGTAGCCGCAGAGCGACTCCAGGGCCTCGGGGAAGCCGGCGCGGGCGCGCTCGGCAACGGTGTCGGCAGCAGTGGTAGACATGGCATCGCTCGTAACCGGCACCCCCGTCGGCGACCGACCGATGCCGTCATGCTGTGTTGCAGCAACGCTCTTGACGCATTGCAGCATAGACGATAACGTCGGTCCATGCACCCTCCCGTCCCGGCGGCGGCCTGGCGCGCGCTGCTGCTGCTCGCGCTGGTCTACACCTTCAACTTCCTCGACCGCACGCTCATCTACATCCTGTTCGGACCGATCAAGGCCGAGCTCGCGCTGTCCGAGACGCAGCTCGCGCTGCTCGGGAGCACGAGCTTCGTGCTGTTCTACACCGCCCTCGGCGTCCCCTTCGGGCGCCTGGCCGACCGCGTAAACCGCGTGCGCATGATCGCCGGGGGCCTCGCGCTCTGGAGCCTCGCGTCGGCAGCCACCGCCTGGGCGCACAGCTTCGAGGCGATCTTCCTGTGCCGGGTGCTGGTGGGCGTGGGCGAGGCCACCCTCGGTCCCGCCGCCATCTCGCTCATCGCCGATCTCTTCCCCGCCGAGCGCCGCGCCACGGCCAGCGCCACCTTCGGCGCCGGGGTGCCGCTTGGCGCCGGCCTCGCCCTCTTCGCCGGCGGCGCCATCGCCCAGTCCCTCGGCTGGCGCCCGGCCTTCTGGTTGCTCGGCCTCCCCGGCCTCGGGCTCGCGGCGGCGCTGCTGTTGCTCGTGCGCGAACCTCGCCGCAACGCAGCAGCCGGCGAGCCCTCGTCCCAGTTGCCCGCCCCGGCCACGGGCGGGGGTGCCACCCCCTCGCTGGAGGGCATCATCGCTCGCGACCCCGCCGCCCGCGCGCACCTGGTCGGCTACGCCCTCTTCGCCGTGGCGGCGAACGCCGTGGCGATGTGGTCGCCCTCGCTGGTAGGCGCCCGCTTCGACCTCGACCTCGCCCGCGTGGGCACGCTCCTCGGCGGCTGCACGGTGCTGGGGGGCCTGCTCGGCGCCGCGCTCGGAGGGAGCGTGGCCGACCGCTGGCGCCGCCACGGCGAGGGCGGGCGGATGCGCTTCACCGCCAGCGCCGCGCTCGCCTGCGGCCTCGGCTGGGTGGCGCTGTTGCTCGCGCCCACGCCCTGGATCGCAGCGGTGGCCCTCTTCGCGCTCTGCGCCTGCGCGCTCGCCTGGCTCGGTCCTGCCCTGGCCGACCTCGCCGAGATGGTCCCGGCCGAGGCCCGGGGACGCGCCGTCGGTGGCTACTACCTGGTGGTGAACCTCGTGGGCTACGGCCTCGCGCCCCCGCTCATCGGCCTGCTCGTCGACCACGCGCAGGGTGACCGCGCCGAGCGGCTGGCGGCGGCGCTGGTGGCCTGTCCGGTCTCATGCTGCGTTGCAGCGCTGGTGCTGTGGCGGGGCGCGCAGGCGCGGGAGCGCGGGCCCGTGCCAGCCGCCACCGGCACGCGCG
>VGRQ01000206.1 GCA_016875315.1 Deltaproteobacteria bacterium
AGCGGAGCCGATGGGGACGCCAGGGGTGACAGGACCCGCTGCCGGAGGCAAAGTAGTATTCTCGGGCGCCGGATCACCTGGCGATCGGGGGCCCCCGCGTCGCGACGAGGGCCGGGCGGGGCCGTCCCGTCGCGGCGGGGCCGTCCTGTCGCGCCCGCAGCGGGGTCGAGCCGACGTGATCGAGGTGCCCCGGGACCATGCCCGGTACGCCATCGAGGCCCCGCCCGGCCCGCCCGCAGCGGGGTCGAGCCACCGTGATCGAGGTGCCCGGACCCTCGTTGGGGAGGCGGGTGGCGCCCCTGGCGCGCCCCATCGCGGAGCGCAGCGGAGCCGATGGGGACGCCAGGGGTGACAGGACCCGCTGCCGGAGGCAAAGTAGTATTCTCGGGCGCCGGATCACCTGGCGATCGGGGGCCCCCGCGTCGCGACGAGGGCCGGGCGGGGCCGTCCTGTCGCGGCGGGGCCGTCCCGTCGCTATCGGACCGTCACCAGTCGCCGACGCGTTCATCCATGAAAGCCGCCCGTGTCTCCACCCAGGACCGGACGCGCGCGTCTTCCTCGGCGTAGCTCGACACCTCGTAAAAGTAGCCGCCGTAGTTGATGTCCTCGATGGGCCAGAGCGCGAAGTTCCGCTCGATGGCGTCCCCGAGGGTGGCCTGGTAGCCGTCGATGCGCGCGAGGATCGCTTCGGTGGCCATCGGGCCCTCGCGCAGCTCCGCCCAGCGCGTGGCCATGCGCGCCCGGAACTCGTCACTCGTGCCAGGCACCGCGAACATGTCGGGCCGGTAGTCGATCCAACTGTAGGGGTCGCCGTAGCTGTCGTAGTAGAGGAACACCCCGTAGCCCATGTCCAGGTCCCAGGGGGCGAAGTGGACCTTTCCACCCGCGTCTTTCCAGCTGTGCAGGGAGGTCCAGGCGAAGTCCTCGTTCTTCACGAACTCCTCGAGCAGCACGATGTCCACCATGCTGTCCTCGTCGACGTAGTCCCAGATGCCCTCGTCGCCGAAGGGATCGCCGCCGAGCGTGGCCTGCTCCCAACTGTAGAGCCATGACTCCACGCCCCGCGCCTGCTCCTCGGTGATGCTGTTCTCCGAGGGGTACACCAGCTTCCAGCAACCGTGGGTCGTGGTGTTGTCGTGAAAGCAGTTGGCGTCGTCCTGTTTGAGCACGAAGCTGTCGCCGGTGGCGCTCTCCGACACGTCCACGCGGTCGGGATCGCGCTTGATGCGCTCGCCGAGGGTGTACACTCCGTTGTACTGGCCGTCGAGTTCCAGCTCGCAGTAGCGAAGCTCCGGGGCGTACCGTTCCTTGCCGCCGAGACTCTGGAAGAGATCGAAGCCGAGCTTGTTGCGCACCAGCGACCGGTCGAACCACTGCCCGTTGAGAATCCAGTCCGACTCGTCGCCCATGCCGAGCAGATCGGCCTTGACCTCCGCGCCGGCCTCGTCCCAGAGCTCCACCCCGTACTGGTGCTTGGGGACGGTACGCGACGATCGTCCACGCACCCACGCGCCCACCGGGCCCTCGTAGTGTACCTCGCCGCCCTCGCTCACCACGGAGAGCCAGCACTCGGTCTTCACCTCCTCGGTCACGCCCGCCGGGCAGTCCAGTGCCGCCTGGCAGAGCTCGGCGTCGTAATCATGCGGTAGCGCCTCCACGCCGCCCGGCGCCTCCTCGGGGGGGGCCTCGGAGCTCGCCACGGCCGAGTCGCCCGCGGGGAGAGGACTGTCGGCGGTGCAGGCCACCAGGAGGAGCACGGGCGCAGGTTAGCAGGCGCGCCCATGTCCTCCAACGCCACCCTCTTCGGCCTCCTCGGCTTCGCCCTCGTTCTCGGCGGCATAGGCGGCTACGCCGGCTACACCGTGGGCTACTCCCGCGCGCACCTCGAGGCCCAGGTGCAGATCGCCGAGAAAGACAAGCAGATCGCCGACTTGTCGTCGCGACCGGCGCCGAGGGCCGAGGGCGGCGAGAAGGCGGGCGACAAGAAGGAGAAGCCCGAGTTCGAGCCCACGACCATGACCGCCGAGGAGCTCTCGGTGCTGGTGCCGAGCATCGGGAGCCTGTCGGGCGAGGCGCAGTCCAAGGCCACCTACATCCTCAACAACGTCGTGGGCGCCTGCATGCCCTGCTTCGACCAGCAGTACAGCATCGGCAAGTGCCTCGAGCGCGCGCCGAAGCTCCTCGACAAGACGATGTGCAGCGACATGCAGATCCTCGGCGAGCGCACCGTCCGCCTCGCCAAGGCCGGGAAGTCGCCCGACGAGATCCGCGCCGCCGTGGAGTTCAGCCAGCCCTGGCTCAACGTCGACACCACCGGGCGGCCGTCGAAGGGCCCCGCCGACGCCCCGGTGACCATCGTGGAATACAGCGACTTCCAGTGCCCCTACTGCAAGAAGGCGCAGCCCAACATCAAGGAAGTGTCGGCCAAGTACGGCAACAAGGTTCGCTGGGTGTTCATGAACCAGCCGCTCGCGATGCACAAGATGGCTCGCCCCGCCGCGCTCGCCGCGCTCGCCGCCGACAAGCAGGACAAGTTCTGGGAGTACCACGACGCCCTCTTCGCGAGCGAGGGGATCGACGAGGAGAAGCTGGTGCAGATCGCCAGGGACATCGGGCTCAACGTGGGCAAGTGGGAGGCCGACCGGAAGTCCACCGAGGTCGACCAGATGGTGGCCGACGACGTGCGCATCGCCGAGAAGTGGAAGATCAGCTCCACCCCCACCTTCCTCGTCAACGGCTACAAGATCAAGGGCGCGATGCCGCCGGAGTTCTTCGCGCGGATCATCGATGCCGAGCTCGAAGACCCGCGGTAGGGCGAGCCCTCGCGCCGCCGCCGCGAGAGCGCTCCTGGCCATCGACGAGGGCGCGCGGGCCGAGGAGGCCCTCGCCGAGCTGGCACCCGGCGACGGCGCCGACCGGGCCATGACCTGGAACCTCGTGCTCGGGGTGCTGCGCACTCGCTCCGCGCTCGACGCGGGCATTGCCCAGGCCGCCCGGCGCGCCCCGTGGACGCTCGACGCGCCGGTGCTGGCGGTCCTGCGCGTGGGTGCCTACGAGTTGGCGCACACCCGGGCGCCGCCTCACGCGGTGGTCCACGAGGCCGTCGAGGCGAGCCGCGCCGTCCGCGTGGGCCATGCCTCGGGGCTGGTCAACGCCGTGCTCCGTCGGGTACGCGTGCCGACGGAGGGCGACACCGCCCTCGGCTTTCCCGAGTGGTTGCTCAAGCGCTGGCGGTCGCGACAGCCGAACATCGACGCCTACCTGCGCGCCTGCAACGAGCCGGCCCCGGTACACATCGTCGCCCGCGACGACGGGGCGGGCGTTGCCGCCGCCTTCCAGCACCGGGGCCTCGTGCTGGTGCCCGCCGCCGACGGGGTGTTCCTGCTGCCGCCTCGCGCCGGGCGCATCGACGAGCTGCCCGGCTTCGCCGAGGGCCGCTGGTGGGTGATGGACCCGGCCGCCGTGGCGGTGGCCGATCTGGTCCCCCGCGACGCCCAGTCGGTGCTCGACACCTGCGCCGCGCCCGGGGGAAAGAGCTTCCGCCTCGCGGCACGCGGGCACGCCGTCACCGCGACAGACAGCTCGGAGTCGCGACTGGAGCGTCTCCGCGAGGGCGCGGCGCGCCTGTCGCTGCCGTTGGCCGTGTCGCGACACGACTGGTCCCAGGCCCGGGACGGGCAGTTCGACGCCGTGCTCGTCGATGCCCCGTGTACCGCGCTCGGGCTCCTCCGCCGTCACCCCGAGATCCGCTGGCGCCGCGACGAGGCCGACATCGAGCGCGCCGCCGAGCGGCAACGGGCCATCCTCGCCAACGCCGCGGCCTGCGTGCGCCCTGGCGGTGCCCTCGTCTACGCCGTCTGCTCGCCCGAGCCGGAGGAGGGTCCCGCGGTGGCCGCCTCGCTCGGCTGGCGCGAGGAAGCGCGCTTCGAGAACTTCGGCAACGCCGAGGGGGCCGACGTGTTCTGGGCCTGCCGCCTGCGCCGCCCGCAGGCCGCCGGATAATCGCCCGCCATGGCCGCCGAGACGCCGATGCTGCGCCAGTACCGCGACCTGAAGTCGCAGGTGCCCGACGCGCTCCTCTTCTACCGGATGGGCGACTTCTACGAGCTGTTCGGCGACGACGCCGTGTGGACTGCCGCCGCGCTCGAGCTCACGCTCACCACGCGCGACCGCGACACCCCCGACCCGCTGCCGATGTGCGGCGTGCCCTGGCACTCGGCCGACAGCTACCTCCGTCGCCTGCTCGACATGGGCAAGAAGGTGGCGATCGCCGAGCAGGTGGAAGACCCGCGCTTCGCCAAGGGCATCGTCAAGCGCGAGATCGCCCGGGTGCTGAGCCCCGGCCTCGCCGCCGACGCGGTCGACAGCCACGATCCCGCCTGGCTGGTGGCCATCGGGGGCACCCGCGGCGCCTGGGGTCTCGCCTTCCTCGACGCCAGCACCGGCGACCTCCGCTGCGCCGACGTGAACGACGCCGGCGCGCTCGCCGCCGAGCTGTCGCGACACGGCCCCCGCGAGGCATTGATCCAGCCGAGCGCCGACACCCCGGAGATCCGCGCGCTCGTCGGCGACGTGTGTACCACCGTGGTCGACGACTTCCGGGTCGACCGCGCCGAGCTGGGCTCGCGTTTCGGCGTGGCCACCGAGACCATCACCTACGGCCTCGGTGCCGCCTGCGCCGCGCTCCGCTACGCCGCCGAGCGCCTCAAGGCCGACCTGCGCAACGTCACGGCGCTGCGCACCTACCGCGTGGGCGGCGCGATGGGGATCGACGAGGCCACGGCGCGAAACCTGGAGATCTTCCGCCCCCTGCGCGGCACGGGACGGAAGGGCACCCTGCTCGGCCTGCTCGACCGCTGCGCCACCGCGATGGGCGGGCGCCTCCTGCGCGACTGGCTGGGCGCCCCGCTGGTCGACGGGCTGGCCATCGACGCTCGCCTCGACGCGGTGGCCGCCTTCGAGCCCTCGCTCCGCTCTCACGCGCGCGGGCAACTCGCCCGGGTGGCCGACATCGAGCGCATCGCCGCCAAGGTGGCGCAGGGGCTCGGCGGTCCGCGCGACCTCGTGGCCCTCGGCCTCAGCCTCGTGGCGGTGCGCGAGCTGGCCGCCTACCTGTCCGGTCCGCTGTCACGCCTCCCCGCCGATCTCGCCGACGACGTGGCCGACGACATCGGCCGCTGGCTGGTGGACGAGCCCCCGGCCGGGCTCGACGACGGTGGTTTCATTCGCGACGGTGCCGACGCGCAGCTCGATCGCCTGCGAGGCCTCGCCACCAACGCCAAGGGACAGATCGCGGCGATGGAGGAGCGCCTCCGCGCCGAGGCCGACATCGGCTCGCTCAAGGTGCGCCACAACGACGTGTTTGGCTACTACATCGAGGTCACCAAGGCCCACCTGCACAAGGTGCCCCACACCTGGCATCGAAAGCAGACAATCGCCAACGGCGAGCGCTACATCACCGCCGAGCTCAAGGAGTACGAGGAGGCGGTGTCCGGTGCCGACGAGAAGCGGATCAAGCTCGAGGGGGAGTTCTTTCGCTCGCTGCGCGGGCGCGTGGGGGAGGCGGTGCCCCGGCTGATGGCGATTGCCCGGGGCGTGGCGGAGATCGACGTGTTCGCCAACTTCGCCGAGCTGGCCGAGAGCCACCGCTGGACTCGCCCCGCCCTCGACGACACGGGCAGCGTGGAGCTGGTGGCGAGCCGTCACCCGGTGATCGAGGTGGCCCGCCGCGAGGAACGTTTCGTCCCCAACGACCTGCGCATCGACGGTCGCTCCCGCCTGCTGTTGCTCTTCGGTCCCAACATGGCGGGAAAGTCCACGTTGATGCGGCAGGTGGCCCTCAGCGTGTTGATGGCGCAGGTCGGCTGTTTCGTCCCGGCCTCGCGCGCGCGCATCGGGCTGGTCGACCGGCTATTCGTGCGCGTGGGCGCCAGCGACGACCTCGCCCGGGGACAGAGCACCTTCATGGTGGAGATGGGGGAGACGGCAAACATCCTCGCCGGGGCCACCGAGCGCTCGCTGGTGTTGCTCGACGAGATCGGCCGCGGCACCTCCACGTACGACGGTCTCGCCATCGCCTGGGCGGTGGCCGAGGACTTGCACGACCGAGTCCGGTGCCGGACGCTCTTCGCCACCCACTACCACGAGCTGGCGGCGCTCACCGAGTCCTGCGCCAGCGCGAAAGCGTCACACGTGGCGGTATCGGAACAAGGCGACAAGATCGTGTTCCTGCGCACGGTGCGCGACGGCCCGGCGCCGGGGTCCTATGGCATCCAGTGCGGCCGCCTCGCCGGGCTGCCGCGGAGCGTGGTGGAGCGCGCGACGAGGCTCCTGAAACAACTGGAGAAGAAGCGGCCGCGCGCCGAGGCCAACCAGCTCAGCCTCTTCGGCTTCGGGCAGGCGGCGCCCGCGCCGGAGCCTGCCCACGTGCCGCCCGTGGCGCCGCTGGTCGATGCCGTCCGCGCCGCCATCCTGGAGATCGACCCCGACACGCTCACCCCCCGGTCGGCCCTCGACGAGTTGTACCGGCTGCGCCGGATGGCCGCCGAGTGACCGAGTCCTGGGCCGCTGCGCTCGACGGCTACTTCGCGTGGTTGAAGGTCGAACGCGCCGTGTCAGCGAACACCTTGCTCGCCTACCGCGCCGACCTCGCGAGGCTGGCGGAGTGGATGGAGGACAACGGCCGTCCCGCGCCCGGGGGCGTGGAGCACGTGGATCTCGCCGCGTACATCGTCCACCTCTCGCGGGAGGGACTGTCCGGCCGATCCATCCAGCGCCACCGTAGCGCCTTCCGCCAGTTCTTCCGGCACGCGCTCGTCGAGGACGGGATCGCGCGCGACCCGAGCACCCTGGTCGAGGCGCCGCGGGCGAGGCGGCGCCTGCCCGCCGTGTTCTCCGAGCGACAGGTCGAGGCTCTCCTCGAGGAGCCCAGGGTGTCCGATCCGCTCGGCCTGCGCGACCGCGCGATGATCGAGCTGATGTACGCCACCGGCCTGCGCGTGAGCGAGCTGGTGAAGCTCCCCGCCTCCGCGGTGCACCTGGAGGGGGGCTTCCTGCGGGTGCAGGGCAAGGGTGGAAAGGAGAGGTTGATCCCGTGTGGCGAGGTGGCCACCGAGTGGCTGGTGCGGTACTGGGCCGAGGCCCGTCCCCGGGGCGGATCGGCGGCCTTCCTCTCGCGACAGGGTCGCGCGATGACGCGGCAGAACTTCTGGGTGAGGCTCACCCGCTACGCCCGGCAGGCCGGCATCCGGGGCAAGGTGAGTCCCCACGTGTTGCGACACAGCTTCGCCACTCACCTTCTCAACCACGGCGCCGACCTGCGCGCGGTCCAGGCGATGCTCGGTCACGCCGACATCGGCACCACCGAGATCTACACCCACGTGAGCCGCGAGCGCCTCAAGCGGGTACACGCGGAGTTTCATCCTAGGGGGTGAGCGCCCGCTCCCACCAGTACGCCTCCCCGGCCTCGTCGCCGGGTCCGAGCACCGTGCGCAGGCACGCCAGTTGCGACTCGCGGAAGAGGCAGCTCGCGTGCCGGTGGGCCACCACCGTCGTGTAGTTGCCGAGCAGCCCCGGCAGGCGCTCGGCGCAGTCCGGCGACAACAACGCCGCGTCGATCGCCTCCATGCGGGCGCGCTCCTCGCCGTAGGCCTCGAAGCCGCTGCGCAGCACGAGGGGAACCGGACGCCCGTGCCGGCCGGCCTCCACGAGGTAGTGCCCGGCGAGCTTGCGACAGGTGCTGCTGGCCACGGGCAGGTCGAGCACCGCCCCCTCGCCCCCCTCGATCGCCGGCGACGACGGGTCGAGCCGCACCAGCGCCGTCTCGAAGGGCAGGGGACGGGGGTCGATGGCGGCGGACTCCACCAGCGAGAACAGCGCCAGGAACGGTCCCCAGCGCGTGCTGGCCGCCGCCAGGGCCAGGGCCATGACCACCGCCAGCGTGAACCGGTAGGGCACGGCGCTCGGGTGCAGCGCGCCGCCGAGCCAGCGCATGGGCCCGTTGTCGCCGAGGGCGAGGAGCAGGGCCACCGCCGCCGCCCCGAGCGCCCAGGGGACAGCCTTGCGGCCAGCGAGCGCGCCGAGGAGCAGGGGCAGCCCCACGTAGCCGAGGTGGACGACCCAGGGCCCCTTCCCAGGCGGCGGGCGGGCGGGCAGGAACAGGTCGAAGGCCACCACCGAGCGCTTCAGGGCCGGCCCGGCGCGGTCGTCGAGTGTGCCCAGCGGGGCGAAGAGGCTGTCGTCGACCAGGCCCGCGCCGTGCCAGGCCACCA
>VGRQ01000207.1 GCA_016875315.1 Deltaproteobacteria bacterium
CGAGCGTGGTGGAGAGCAAGAGCGCGCTCGACCTCCAGATCAACATCCCGACACCGGCCTTCCTCAAGCCCGGCGTCACGCTGCGCGACCTCGTGATCTTCTCCCGGCAGTTCGCCACGATGATCGACTCCGGCCTGCCGCTGGTGCAGTGCCTCGAGATCCTCTCCACGCAGTGCGAGAACCCCACGCTCCGCGACCAGCTCAAGGTGATCAAGGAGAAGGTCGAGAGCGGCAACACCTTCGCCGAGGCGCTCAAGACCTACCCCAACACGTTTGACGACCTCTACGTCAACCTTGTCGCCGCCGGCGAGGTGGGCGGCATGCTCGACACCATCATGAACCGGCTCGCGGCCTACCTGGAGAAGAACCAGAAGCTGATCCGGCAGGTGAAGGGCGCGATGACCTACCCGGTGATCGTGATCGGGGTGGCGACGGTGGTGGTGGCGCTGCTGCTCACCAAGGTGGTGCCGCAGTTCGAGGACATGTTCGCCGATTTCGGCTCGGCCCTGCCCGCGCCCACGCAGTTCGTGGTGAATCTCTCGAAGTGGCTCACGGCGAACATTGGCTACATCATGATCGGGCTGGTCGTGGCCGGCGTGGCCCTACGTGCCGTGCTCAAGACCGAGCGCGGCACCTGGGTGTTCGACTCGATCATGTTGAAGTTGCCGGTGTTCGGCGACGTGGTCACCAAGGTGGCGGTGGCGCGTTTCTGCCGCACGCTCAGCACGATGTTGTCGTCGGGCGTGCCCATCCTCGAGGCGCTCGACATCTGCTCGCGCACGGCCGGCAACAAGGTGGTGGAGAAGGCGATCGTCGGGGCCTCGCGGAGTATCAGCGAGGGCCGCACCATCGCCGAGCCGCTCATGGAGTCAGGGGTCTTCCCGCGGATGGTGTGCCAGATGGTGGGCGTGGGCGAGGCCACCGGCGCCCTAGACGTGATGCTCGGGAAAATCGCCGACTTCTACGACGAGGAAGTCGACCAGGCGGTGGAGGCGATGACCAGCGCACTGGAGCCGATGATCATGGCCTTCCTCGGCATCGTCGTCGGCGGCCTCGTGATCGCCATGTACATGCCGATCTTCGAGATGGCCGGCAACGTCGGCTAGGGTCGCGACCTTCCCTTCCCGATGACCCCCCGTCTCCAGCGCTACAGCATCCTCCGATTCGTGGTGGCCCTCGCCATCCTCGTGTCGGCAATGGTGCTGGTGGCAACCGGTGGCTGGGACGTGCGGGGCAGCACCTCGACCTTCTTCCGGCTGGTGGCCGGGCAGTTGCTGGTGCTGGTGCTCACCACCCTGTGGGCCCGGCGCAACCGCGCCTCGGCGGTGTTCATCTACGTGCAGCTCGCCGTCGACGTGGCGGGCGCCTCGCTGCTCGCGGCCTGGACCGGCGGCGCCGGCTCGCTGCTCACCTTCCTGTACTTCCCCACCATCGCGGCGGGAGCCTACCTGCTGGGCCGCAACGCCGCGCTCGCGGCCGCCGGCTTCTCGACGGTGGGGCTCCTGTCGGTGGCGATCTGGACCGGTCCCGGGGCCGAATCCAGCCTCGAACTGCTCTACTGGGAAACCGGCTTCCGGGTGCTGTCGTACTTCCTCGTGGCGATCCTCGCCGGGCAACTCGCCGCCTCGCTCGAAGTGGCTGGCGCCGAGCTGCGCGCACAGCGCATCGCCAGCGAGACCGTGATCGAGCGCGTCCGCGCGGGGGTGTTGACCACCGACCGGCACGACCTCGTCGTCGATATCAACCCCTCGGGACGGCTGCTGGTGGGCGAGGCGGCGGGGCGACGGCTGGCCGACGTGTTCGCCGGGGCGATGCACCACCGCAGCTGGGAGGAGCTTCGTCCCGACGGGCGCCGCTGGGTGTGCAGCCAGGCCGCCATGCCCGACGGGGGCCGGGTGGTGGTGGTGGAAGACGTCACCGAGCTGTGGGCGATGCGTGAACGTGCCCAGCGCGACGAGCAGTTCGTGGCCGTCGGCAAGCTCTCCGCCGGCCTCGCCCACGAGATCCGCAACCCCCTGGCGGCGCTCTCCGGCACGCTGCAGCTCATCCACGAGGACCGGCCCTCCAGGGAGGTGCAGGTGGCCCTGCGCGAGGCCGAGCGCCTCAACCGCCTCGTGGAAGACTTCCTCGAGGCCGCCCGCGAGCCCACGCTGCGGCGGGTGCCCAGCGACGTGGGGGCGCTGGTGCGGGGCTGCGCCGAGGCCTTCCAGTCCGACCCGCGCTACCTCGGCAAGGTGGAGGTGGAGATCGAGGCCGACGCCGCCCACGCCGAGGTGGATCCCGACCGCATCCGGCAGGTGGTGTGGAACCTGCTGCTCAACGCGGCGCAGTCCATGCCCGAGGGCGGCACCATCAGCCTGCGCGTGCGCCGCGCCGAGGACGGCTCCACCGGGATCGAGGTGGCCGACCGGGGCGTGGGCATTGCCGCCGAGGAGCGCCGGCGCATCTTCGACCCCTTCTACACGCGCCGGTCGGGCGGCACCGGGCTCGGGCTCGCCCTCGTCGACCAGGTGGTGCGCGGCCACGGCGGCACGATCGAGGTTAGCCCGCGCGACGGCGGCGGCACCGAGTTCCGCCTCTTCTTGCCCGCCGCGGCCACGGGGAGCTGATGGGTCGCGACCGCATCCTCATCATCGACGACGAGCCCGCCTTGCGCGAGGTGCTCGGCATGGTGCTCGGGCGTGCCGGCTACGACGTGCGGGAGGCGGCGAGCGGCGAGGCGGGGCTCCTGACTTTCGACCAGTGGGGTCCCGACCTGGTGGTGAGCGACCTCACCATGCCCGGCATCGACGGGATCGAGGTGTTGCGGCAGGTGCGGGTTCGCGCCGCCCAGGCCGGGCGCGACGTGCCGGTGATCCTCGTCACCGCCTACGCCAGCACCGCCACCGCCGTGGCCGCGATGAAGGAGGGGGCCTTCGACTACGTGGCCAAGCCCTTCCAGAACGACGAGCTGCGCATGCTCGTGGCCAAGGCGCTGGCGATGCGCAAGCTCGAGGCCGACAACGCGCGGCTGCGGGCGGAGCTGGGCGATCGCTACGGTTTCGCGCAGCTGGTGGGCACCTCGCCGCGGATGCAGGAAGTGTACGCGCTGGTGCGGCGGGTGATGGGGACCAAGATCAACTGCCTCGTCTGCGGCGAGTCGGGAACGGGAAAGGAGCTGATCGCGCGGAGCATTCACCACGGCAGCGAGCGGCGCGGCGGCCCCTTCGTGGCGATGAACTGCGGCGCCATCCCGGAAACGCTCTTCGAGAGCGAGCTGTTTGGCTACAAGAAGGGCGCCTTTACCGGGGCGGCCAGGGACAAGCTTGGTTTTTTCGCGGCGGCCGACGGCGGCACGCTGTTTTTGGACGAGATCGGCGAGATGCCCCTCCAGGCCCAGGTGAAGGTGTTGCGGGCGCTCGCCGAGCGCAAGGTCACGCCCGTGGGCGGCACCGACGAGGTGGCGGTCGACGTGCGAGTGGTGGCCGCCACCAACCGGGATCTCGTGGCCGAGGTGAAAGCGGGCCGCTTCCGCGAAGACCTGTACTACCGGCTCAACGTGGTGCAGATCGACATGCCGCCCTTGCGCGAGCGGGGCGACGACATCCTCACCCTCGCCGCGCACTTCGTGGAGAAATTCGCCGAGGAGTACGGCAAGCCACTCCGGGGACTCACCCCGGAGGCCCAGCGCCTGCTGCGCGCCTATGCCTTCCCGGGCAACGTGCGCGAGCTGCAGAACATCGTCGAGCGCGCGGTGGCGCTGGAGGGCGGCGCGATCGTGTCGGCGGGATCGCTGCCCGAGCGCCTCCACGGCGGGCTCGCTCCCGGCGCCGGCGAGACGGACGACGAGCCCTTCCCCGAGACCGGGATCGACCTCGAGGCCCGGCTCGGCGGCGTGGAGCGCCGCTACATCGAGCGCGCCCTCGCGGCGGCGGGCGGCAACCGCACCCAGGCGGCGCGCCTGCTCGGGGTCACCTTTCGCTCCTTCCGCTACCGGCTGATCAAGTTTGGCCTCGCCCAGGAAGGTGACGCGGAGTGACACCTGACGAAAATTGTCAGTCCCCGGGGTGACAAAAAACGGCAGGTTCGGGAAAAAATGTAGGTACTACCGTATGGCACGGGGTTTGCTTCTCGATGGTCCGTCTGGCGAACAGGCCAGCATCTCCCCAACAACTCGGAGTCATCCAAATGCGTCAGAACAAGGGCTTCTCTCTCGTCGAGCTCATGATCGTCGTGGCCATCATCGGCATCCTCGCCGCGATCGCCATCCCCAACTTCGTCGCGATGCAGTACAAGGCCAAGCGCGCCGAGGTGCCGAGCAACGTCGACGGCATCAAGACCGCCGAGATCGCCTACGAGGCGCAGTTCGACTCCTTCATCAGTGCGAGTGAAGCCCCCTCCGGGGGTGGCAATAAGGCTCCGACCACCTGGGCAGGGGGCAGCGGCTTCGACACCCTCGGCTGGGCGCCGGACGGCTCGGTGCGCGGCGTGTACAGCGTCACCGCGGCGACCGACTCCTTCACCGTCCAGGGCTGGTGTGACGTGGACGGCGACGGGGACAAGGTCACCTATCAGGCCATCCATGCGGGCGTCGGCGGGGGCTCGACGAACGCCACGCTGCTCGACGCCAACGACGGCCAGGTCTACTAGTTCGACGGGTGCTGGGCGGTCCCGCGCCCGCGCTGGGGCACTCCTCCTCCTGGGGGGGTGCCCTCACGTTTTGCTGATGTTAGGCCCCGGCCCGCATGTCGCCGTTCTTCCTCCTTGCATGTCTGGCTGATCCGCGCCCTGGTGCCGACCTGCCGCAAGAGGGCTTCATCAGCGCCACGGGCGCTGCCCTCGGCGAGATGGCTGGCTGCCTCGAACGTTTCGCGGGGAGCGAGGCCGCCGAGGTGGCGATCGCGTGGCGCGGTCTGGCCGTAAGCTGCCCCGGCGAGATCTTCGGGGCCGGTCCCGACGCGTGGCGCAACCTGCGCTGCGTGTCCCCGCCCGACCCCGTGCGCGTGTTTCGCGGCGGTGCGGCCCTCGCCTTCGGGTGGGGTGACGCGGGGCGGCTGGTGGGCCGGGGGACGCTCTGGGGTGGCGCGGCGCCGGTCCGCGCCGAGGCCTGGCTCTCCTTCCAGTCGGGGAGTGCCGTCGGGGCGCTGGCGGTGCCGGGTGCGGAGCCTGCAGGGCCATCGGTGTTGGCCGACGAGGGCGCCATCCTGCACGTCCGGGCGCGGCCCGCCGACGGCATCGACGTGTCAGGGCTGGTCGAGTCGGGATCGCAGGCCGACAGCCTCTTCGGGCTCAAGGGCGCGCTGCTCTCTCGCGCCGTGCTTGCCGGTGACTGGGAGCTGGCTGCGTACCCGCCCGAGCCCGGTGGCGAACTGCCGGTACTCGCGCTCGCCGTGGGCGTCCGGGAACCCGCCGCAGGGCCGGCGATCGAGGCCTTCGTGGCCGGTGTAGCGGAGAAGTGGAGCGTCCAGCGAAGCGTCACCAGCGTGGAGGGGGTCGCCGGCGAGTGCCTCGCCGGGCTGCGGATCCTGCCCCAGTTGGAGCCGTGCTACGCGCGCACCCGCGACCAACTCGTCGTGGCGTGGAATCGCGACGCGCTGGGCCGCGCGCTGGCCCCGGGCGCGGCGCGGCTCGCAGGCGAGACGGCCCTGGTGGCAACGATAGACTTCGACGCGATGGCGGAGGCCGACGCGGTGGTGGCGGCGAGCCGACCGCCGGGGAGCGTGCTCCCGCCGCTGTCGTACCCGCTCCGCCGCGTGGAGGTGCAGGCGGAGCCCGAGGGCGACGAGCTGAAGCTGACGGCGAGGTCGCTCGCTGGGTGCAGTCCTTGAGCCGGGCCCGCGCCCTTGCTCTCGGCTCGGCCCTGCTCGGTGCCCTGCTGGCGAGTGTCGTGTGGTCGCGGCAGAAGACGGAGCAGGTGTTGGCGGCGTTTCACGCCCAGGAGGCCCATGACGCGCGCGACTGGTCGGCCGTGATCGAGGCGTCGACCCACCTGCTCGACACCCCCGATTCCGGTGACGGCGTCGTGCATGATGCGCTCGAGCTGCGCTGCAACGCCCTGGCCCAAGTTGGGCGACGCGACGAGTGCTTCGCGCTCCTCGACGAGCGGCTGGGCTGGACCGATGCCGCCCACTGGACGCCCGCGCTCGCCCTGGTCGAGCAGTGGGCCGCCGGTGCCGAGGCGCGCGGGCACCGCGCGGAAGTCTTGGCGGTGGTGGAGCGGCTGGTGGCGTCGCAGCCCGGCGAGGCGCGCGCGGCGTACCTCGCGTACCACACCCTCCGTCGCTCGGAGCCCCTCGCCGAGCTCGCGCCCCGGGCCATCGGCTGGGCGGGCCATCTGGAACCCGCGCACGCGCTCCACCTGCGGCTGCTCGTGGCCAACGACCAGATCCGCGCCCACGACGAATATTCTGCGGTAACGACGCTGGGGCAAGCGGTGCCCGTGGGCGAGCCGGCTGACGTCGACGACTGGTGGAACCTGCGAATCAAGGCTGCGGCGCAGCTTGGCGACGCGGCGGAGGCCAGGCGGCTCGCCGACCAATGGGGCGTCAACCCGCAGGACCGTCCCAGCGCGGAGGCCGCGCTGGCGGTGGCTCTCAGTCTCGCCGCGCTGTTGCCGGTCGAGGGCGGCGACTGGCTTACGCCCCTGCTCGCGGCAGCCGAGAACGTGGAGCAGGTCCGCGGCGACGACGAGCGCGTCGTGCTGCTGCGCCGACTGGTGGGTCATGCCGTCGTCCAGGGCAAGTTTGAGGTCGCGCGTTACTGGGTGGAGCGCGCCCAGGTGCTCGACCTGTCCAGGGTGGGCGACCTCGACGAGCTGCAGCGCCTGGCGCAGGGCGAGCAGGTGGCCACCGCCGGCGGGGCGCAGGTCGGCACGCTCGCCTTCGAGGTGGCGGGCGCGTTGCCTGCCGACGTGTCGCTGTGGGTGTCGCCCGACGCGCACAAGCGGGTCGATGGGGCGTGGACCGAGCTGCCGCTGACTGAGCGTGCCTTGACGGTGCAGCGCGCGGCAAGTGCGACGCCCGTCCGCTGGGTGCTCCGGAGCGGCGAGGCCACCTACGCGTCGGGTACCACCTGGGTGGTTGCCGGCACGACCATCAACGTGCCAGTCGAGGTGCGCACGCCATCGCCTCGCGCGGTGGAGACCGACCTGCGCCCGAGGTCGCCGCCCGACGGCGTGCGCCGCATCGTCGTGGTGATCCTCGACAGCGGCGACTGGCGACTTGCTGGCTACTTGCGCCAGCGCGGCGAGATGCCCGTGCTCCACGCCCTTCTGGCCCAGGGTTTCCGCGCACCCATCGTGCAGTATCCGGCCTATACGGCCTCGGCGATGGCGGCGCTCACCGCGCCGGCCGCCCAGACCAGCGCGGCCTTCCCCGCCGTGGTCCACCAGCTGGGCATGGAGCTGGCCGGTCTCGCATCGGTGGGCAAGAACCCCTTCGAGCCGCTGGCCGTCCTATTTCCGAAAAACGCCGATATATTCACCACGCTGGGCGGTTCGGATCGGCGCATCGCCAACCTGTTGTTCTCCCACGGCGCGGTAAAGGCGGGCCGCAACGCGGAGCTGGTGGGGCCCCATGGGGCCCGCTCCACCGTCGCCCTCGGCCCCTTCGCCCGCGCGCTGGATGAGGACGAGCTGTCGCGACATCCGGAGTGGCGGGGTGACGGCATCGAACGCATGCATCTGGATACCTCCGTGAATACGACGGCGTCGCAGGTCGATGGCGTCCTGAGGCTCGTTCGCGAGGGTGGCGCCGAGATCATCCTGTACCGTCTCGAGGCGCTCGACATTGTCACCCACGGCACCTTCGGGGTGGCCAGCGAGGGCGGGCAGGACGACGGCGCACGCGCCCTGTTCTCTTTCTACCGCTACATCGACGACCGGCTCGGCGACCTGGCGCGCGCCATCGACGACGACGACATGCTCATCGTGATGTCGGACCACGGCACGCTCACGTCGATGCAACACGACCCGGTGGCGATGTTCGTGGCCTGGGGCAACGGCGTGCCCCAGGGCATCGGCCAGGGTCTCATCCGGCTCGGCTCGGTGGCAAGGTTGCTCGCGACGCTGGAGGGGGTGGAGGTGGACTGGCCGGGCGAGGACTTCGCACCCTGGGCGCGCGCCTGGCACGACGGGCGCACCCCGCCGGGGCTCGGCGTGCGCTGGTCGGGCGAGGCGAGCGGCGGTTAGGCGCTCCCGATGTGGCAGAAGCTCGTGGTCGCGCTCTCGGGGGCCATGGTGGCGTGGGCGGCGCAGCCGGAGGCCGATCGCACGCGCCACGAG